>LR134495.1:1800000-2100000 GCA_900638155.1 Mannheimia haemolytica
CATCAATGTTGTAGATAAATTTTATCAATCTATCAAGCAAAATAAGCACAATCCGCTACTTCAAGCTATTATGAGAGCCAAAAATAGCAACACCTTATTAGTCTTTGCTGCTGGTAATGAGAGCAAGAAACAGCCAGGCGTAATGGCTCTTCTACCACGTTACTTTCCCGAGCTTGAGAAAAATTTAATTTCTGCCGTTGCGGTAGATAAAGAACAAAAAATTGCTCCATACTCTAACCACTGCGGAGCAAGTAAAAACTGGTGTGTAGCAGCACCGGGCGATTTACATGTTTTAATTGGCGTTGCTGATGAACATAAAAAACCACAATATGGCTTAACAAAAGAGCAAGGTACGTCATTTTCAGCACCTGCTATAACTGCTTCATTAGCAGTATTAAAAGAACGCTTTGATTATCTGACTGCGACTCAAATTCGCGATACTTTATTGACTACCGCCACTGATTTAGGTGAAAAAGGAGTCGATAATGTTTATGGCTGGGGTCTCATTAACCTGAAAAAAGCTGTTAATGGCCCAACTCAATTCTTAAATGATGAAACGATTACCGTAACTCGTGATGACCATTGGTCGAATCCACTCGCCAGCCAATTTAAAATTACAAAAAAAGGGGACAAATCACTGCATTTAGACGGCGAAAATCATTTAGCTACGGTAGCAGTTGAAGAAGGTAGATTGGCCTTAAACGGTAAAACTAAGGTGAAAACAATCAGTAACCATGCAACTTTAGCGGTAAATGAAACCGAAGTTGAGCAAAATTATTCTTCGTCTGAACAGAGCCAATTAGAAGTGTTAGGCAAATCTGGGCTAATTGCCAATGCTCAAGCCAATATACATTTAGCCGGCTCGTTAAAAATTGATGACAAATTAACAGAAAAAACCGAAGCAGGTGATGTTTCAGCGACCGTAGTACAGTTGAAAGATAAAGCGACTTATCAAGGCGGATTTACACAATTAGTCGAAAACGAGAATTTAGCCAAACGAGGGTTAATCCAAGATCTCTATTTCAAAGACAGCGGAATTATCGCAAAAGTGAATAAGCCTCTAGCTGATGAGAAAGCCGATACAAACGGGCAAGCCGGTTTAGCATTATTAAATGCGTTAAGAACTACACCTATTGCCTATCGCCGTAGTTGGTATAACGATTGGCTGCAATCTGCACTAGAACAACATAAATTAGATAATCTGCACTATGCTGTATCTAACAATATTTATGCAGATAGTCTCGAATTACTACGTAGCCAAAATGCCAAAGGCTTAACCCAAGCACAGCAACATTTGTTTACGGCATACTATACACCACTGCAAACAACTGTTTGGGCTGAACATTTGAATCAAAAACAATCAGCATCATCGAAGCATACCGATGTTAAACACCACCAATCACTATTGGGAGTAAGCCACAAACTGGCTGATAAAACGGTGCTTAGTGCAACACTTTCACAGCAAAAAAACCGCTTAGAAAAACCATTTGCACAAGCTACCTTAAAACAAACTGCATTAAATATTGGCTTACGTTATCATTTAAATGACGCTTGGTTCAGTGAAGCTACATTACAATTTGCTCGCCAGAAATATCAACAAAGCCGTCGATTTGCTAGCCATCAACTAGGTACTGCAGAAACCAGAGGTTCAACGCTCGGTGGTGAAATGCGGATCGGTTATCAATTTATGCCAAACCGATGGATAATTGAACCAAGCCTTGGCATACAATGGATTCAAACCAAAATGAATGGTTTAAATGAAAGTGGCGAACTTGCGACTCAAACGGTTGCAATGCGTTATCGTGATGTGAATATTGCTCCAAGCGTGAAATTACAGCGAACTTTCCAACTTGAGCAAGGCTCTATTTCCCCTTATATCGGGTTAAATTACTTGCACAGATTAAACGGAAAAACGACCAAAATTACCAGTAACATTGCAGGAAAAACACTGCATAGTGAAACAACGGTGAAACGTAATCGCCAATTAAATGGTGAAATCGGGGTGAACCTGCATTATAAAAACTGGTTTACTACGATGAATTTAGATTACAGCCGAGTAAAATCAGCAAATCTATTTGGTTGGAAAGTAAATGTTGGCTTTAGTTTCTAACTTATTATAATGGGATACAAGCGGTTAATTTAGGGTGAAAATTTGCAAATTTCCTTCTATTTTCAACCGCTTGCGAAAAAAACCTTGAACAACTGTTCAAGGTTTTTGTTTAGTATTCTATGACTAAATTAAGAAACAACTTATTGCTTACGGACAAATAAGGTAATCCCCTCCACTTTCTGGACTTCAATCTTATCTGCTACTTGTAAATTATTACCTATAACACGCCAAGTCGTATCACCAAATTTTCCTCGAGCTATGCCGTTAGGTAAGATTTCAACCACAAAACCTTGAGCTCCTAGCATAGCATGCTCCCGAGAGTTAAGGGAACTGTTCTGATCCTCTTTCTTGTCTTTTCCATGCTGATATTTCCACCAAATCAGACTAAAAATAGTCGCAATTATCGCAAATAACGAGATTTGTGACGCCTGCCCTAATGTAAAAAATGCAACGATGAAAGCAAGAATAAGCGAGGCAAATCCCCACCACATAATAAAGACACCCGGTAATACTAATTCTAATGCAAGTAGTACAAAGCCTAATATGCTCCAGCCAATCCAATTAAAAAACCAATCCATACTCCCTCCATACACTCAATTAATCTAGTTTCCGGCTATGAGTTTGTTTTATTGCTTTTTAAAATTTCAGCAATACCGGCAATCGAACCAATCAAATTTCCGGCTTCTAACGGCATAAGTACAACTTTACTGTTATCTGAAGAACCTATTTCTTTTAAGGCTTCAGTGTATTTTTGTGCAATAAAATAGTTAATCGCTGTAGTATCGCCTTTAGCAATTGCTTCAGAAACCATTTGAGTAGCTTTAGCCTCCGCTTCTGCGGCACGTTCACGAGCTTCTGCCTGCAAGAATGCTTCTTGTCTTTCACCTTCTGCTTTTAAAATACGAGATTGTTTTTCCCCTTCAGCGCGCAAGATTTCAGCTTGTCGAATCCCTTCTGCTTCAAGAATATCAGCACGTTTATTACGTTCAGCTTTCATTTGAGCATTCATTGCCGCAACCAGCTCTTTCGGTGGACGAACATCCCGAATCTCAATACGGGTGACTTTTACTCCCCAAATATTAGTCGCTTCATCGACAATAGAAAGTAATCTACCGTTAATTAAATCACGCTGAGAGAGCATATCATCCAGATCCATAGAGCCAAGTACAGTACGCATATTTGTCATGGTCAAATTGACAATTGCTTGCTCTAAATGATTCACTTCATAGGCAGCTCGGCGAGCATCAACCGTTTGAACAAAACATACCGCATCAATCGCAACACTTGCATTATCACGTGAAATAACTTCTTGCGATGGAATATCTAAAACTTGTTCCATCATATTCATTTTCCGACCAATACGATCAATAAAAGGCACAACAATGTTCAATCCAGGGCTTAGCGTTTTAGTGTAACGACCAAAACGTTCTACTGTCCAATGATAGCCTTGTGGCACAATTTTAATAGTCGAACTTAATGCAACTAAAACAAGCACAACAAATGCGATACTAACAATCGGTAAGTCAAAATTCATCATTTGCTCCTTAAATTAACGTGTTGAAGAATAATTAACGTCTACTGGTAATTGCCAATTAATTGGGGGTATACCGTGAGAAATCAAGTAGTTATTGGCCTTCGAAAAATGTTTACAACCAAAAAAACCACGATATGCGGAAAGTGGCGATGGGTGAGGCGAAATCAATACGCAATGGCGATTACGATCGATAAACTGCCCTTTTCGTTGGGCGTGGCTTCCCCAAAGTAGAAAGACTAAATTATCACGGTGTTGATTTAATTGTGCGATCACTTTATCGGTAAAAATTTCCCAACCAATTTGTGAATGCGAACCTGCTCTACCTTGCTCAACCGTTAAGCTGGTGTTTAACATAAACACACCTTGTTTTGCCCAATCAATTAAATACCCATGTTGTGGAATTTGAAAGCCCTCGATATCTTCAGACAATTCCTTATACATATTAACCAAAGAAGGCGGTGGAGCAACTGGTGGTTTCACCGAAAATGCTAAACCGTGAGCTTGATTTGGGCCGTGATACGGATCTTGCCCCAAAATCACCACCTTCACCTCACTAAATTCAGTTAAGGCAAAAGCACTAAACACCTCGTTTTGCGGAGGATAGATGACTTTGCCGGCTAATCGCTCGTTATGTACATATTTTAAAATTTGTTGAAAATACGCTTTTTGTTTTTCTTCGCCTAAAGCTTCTGTCCAAGTTTTCATAAAACCACCAAGTGTATATTTTTTACTCAATCAACTCAATCATGTCTAAAAATGGTTAAATTTTTATCGCTTTTTATCTAAAAAGAGGTACAATAATTTCAAATAAATTTGAATTTTTAAAATTTTTTTATAATTTCAATCTTAGAGGAGATATCAAAATGATTAAAGGTGTACAAATCACAGAATCATCAAACAGCAACTTATTAAACTCTTTCTGGTTATTAGACGAAGCTAAAAATGAAGCTCGTTGTTTAGCTGCGAAAGCTGGCTTTGAAGAAGATCAAGTTGTTGCTATCAGCGAATTAGGTGATATCGCATACCGTGAAGTTCCGGTTAATGTTGCACCAACGATTAAAGTTGAAGGCGGTCAGCACTTAAACGTGAATGTTTTACGCCGTGAAACATTAGAAGATGCGATTCAAAACCCTGAGAAATATCCTCAATTAACGATCCGTGTTTCAGGTTATGCAGTTCGTTTCAACTCATTAACCCCTGAGCAACAACGCGATGTTATTACTCGTACATTCACTGAAAGCCTATAATAACAGCTTTTAAGCATAAGAAGCACCCTATGGGTGCTTTTTTTATTGCTTTTTAAAGGATAACAAGCGGTCAAAACACTGGTTAAATTTACAAAAAATTCCAAAATAATGGTTGACACTGGTATTTTAGCCAGTAAAATACCCTGTATAAAAAGACAGATAGAGGATTTTACTATGGCTTCAATCAGACAAATTTCAGATCAAACGGCAGCTTATCAGCCGATTCCGCTTTATCGGGATTTCAATAGCAGCCGCTCTGTAAAGCTCGATCTTAATTCACTTTGTATCAAACGCCCGAGAGACACTTTTTTTATCCACGTGAAAAACCCAAATTTAATCGCGTGGGGAATTGAACTAGACGATTTATTGATTGTAGAACAGACCAATCAATATTTAGTTAATGATCTATTGGTGCTTGAAAAAGATGGGGAATATAAATTCTATCAATTCTTTAATGAAATTCAGAATGGGGAAGGTATTGCTGAAAAAATTTTATTTTCATTAGATGTGAGCGAACCAAATCTTAGAATTACTGATTGGGCTGAAGTAAAAATAGCAGGTGTAATTACTAATGTGGTTCATCAAATGCGTACTCGTGGAGCATTTACACAAGCTAAGCAACGCGTAGCATAACTTTTTAATTAAAAAAGAACACTCGCAAAAGTGAGTGTTCTTTTCATCTTGGAATTGTAATTTATTAAATTACACGGCGAGATTGTGTGTAGTTTCTTGACCAGTAGCTTTCTGACAATGAGCTGGTGGTTACCCCTCTACTTGAACTAGCGTGTACAAATTTACCATTACCAATATAAACCCCTACATGGTTATTCTTACGGAAAAAGACTAAATCACCTGGGCGTAAATCAGATTTTGAAATGGAATGCCCAACATGGCGTTGTTCTGCAGTTGAACGAGGCATATCTTTACTAAATGCTTTGCCCATTACTTCACGCACAAAGGCGGAACAATCAATTCCTGCTTTTGTTGTGCCGCCTAAACGATAGCGTGTCCCTACCCAATTATGATAAACACCATTAATACGACCACTATAATTCGCTGTATGAGCGGAAGAAGTTGGAAGATTTGCTCGATTGGTAAATACTGAAGAAGACTTAGCTAATCTTTCTGCTTTACTTGCAATGATTTGATTTGGTGTGGCCGGTTTAGAACTTAAACTTGCTACAGCAATGGAAGAATACCCTCCAAAAACAGACAAAATAGAAGCAATAAATACGGGTTTGAAGGTTGTTGCAAAAAGATTTTTTTTCATAATTTATGTCTCGTCTCGCCAGAACAATTACAGCGGTAAATTCCTTAACTAAATCTTCTAAAAGATTAAAAAAGATAACAAAATAAGGTCTAGACTCTGCTAGACCCACTACTCAGACCAGTATAACCTATTTTAGTTCCAATGTGCGTAGAAATTTTATTTCATCTGCCCAAATTTCAGGCGAAATTGTCTCTAAAATCATAGGAATATGGTCAAAATTCGTATTTTGCATAATAAATGCAAATACATCAGTCCCTATTGTACCTTCTCTTAAAGTATGATGGCGATCTACTCTGCTACCTAATGGTGTTTTTGAACCATTTAAGTGCATCCCCCTTAAATAATAGAAACCAACCGTTTGGTTAAAATCATTAAATACCGCCTCGCTCTTTTCATAAGAGCTAATATCATATCCGGCAGAAAATAAGTGACAAGTATCTAAACACACCCCCACTCGGCTTTTATCCTCAACTTGCTCAATAATAGTTGCCAAATGATCGAAATGCCAACCTAAATTAGAACCCTGTCCTGCCGTATTTTCAATCACGGCAATAACATTCGGTACTTTTTCAACTGCAATATTGATCGATTCTGCAATTCTAGCCAAACAATCTTGCTCGGAAATTTGCTTTAAATGCGCCCCCGGGTGAAAATTCAACAATTTTAAACCTAATTGATTTGCTCGAGACATCTCATCAATAAATGCCACACGAGATTTCTCCAATGCCTCCGCTTCCGGATTTCCTAAATTAATCAAATAGCTATCGTGTGGTAAGATTTGCTCTGCTGAAAAATGATGCACTTTACAAAAACGCTTAAATTTTTCGATAGTTTCGGCTTTTAATGCCGGTGCCTGCCATTGACGTTGATTCTTAGTAAATAACGCAAATGCATTAGCACCAATTTCTACGGAACGCAAAACTGCATTTTCCACCCCACCTGAAGCACTAACGTGTGCGCCTATATATTTCATTCAGTCCTCTCTTGTGTTCTGCTATACTAACAATTCTTTTTTCTATCTATTTCAAATTATGAACGAAACTACCATTAACGATTTTTCCCTGCTTTGCCGTTTGTTTGGCAACTTATTTTATCGTCACCCTACCGCCCCTATTTTAGCTGGCACATTTAACTGGCTTGCCCAAGGAGGATTACGCCAAGTCTGGGCATTAAATACGGATAGCCAAAGTGAAAATGCGCTGACTCTCTTACAAAAGAATGCTAACCCTACGCAATTAGCAGCAAGCTATCAAGCGCTTTTTGCTGAAAATGGGGCTATTTCTCCAACAATTTCAGCCTATGGATTATCAGTTAATAATTTTGTAGCTTTTAGACAAGAACGGGCAATGCCTGAATTAGAAAATGCCGATCACGTTGGGTTACTATTTCTCACGGCATCTTGGATCGAAGATAATCTCGATTCTGCCTTAGCTCAAAAAATATTATTCGAACAATTTTTACTACCTTGTGCAGGCAAATTCTTAGGAAAAATAGAAGCTTTCGACAATGGTTTTTATAAAGCCCTCGCACAACTTAGCCGTGATGCCCTTAGTGCTATGGCTGATGAACTTGAAGAAAGTCAGTTAGAAGCGGTAGAATAAATCACCAATTTCAACTAGAGGATTCAGCAATGAAAACACTCAAATTAGGCTGCATTTTTTCACTCACACTTATGTTAAGTAGCTGTGCTTTAACTCCAGAACAGCAAGCTGAACGTAAAGCGAAGCAAATGCGAGCAGAACAAGATTTGCAAGTTCAGCTCGCCAAACAATGTGATATAGAAACAGCGGAGTTAATGTACCAACAATTTAATCCTCCACTTAGCCAAACTGAACAAGAAGAGAAAGCATTTAAGAAACGCTATGCCGAAAAAGTCAGTGATCCTATGTTCCAAGCTTGTTATAAACTTGCTTGGCAAAATTACAAGGCACAAGTAGAACTTGAAGAAATTCGTTGGAATTACGATAGAGATTATATGTATAGAGGCTGGCGTTACTGCTATTATTGCTGGTAAATCTCATTGTATGAGCGGTCATTTTTTAACACCTTGCAAAAAATTGGCGAGAAATGACCGCTTATTAATTGATAGGCTTATTTTATATTTTTCTTCGCCCATTCTAAGAAACGTTTTTGGGTGTCTTTATCTGCCTTCCTAAATAAAAGCTGTAACTCTTCTTGTGAAACTTTATTTGTATCCACCACAATTTGTCCTTTTGCTTCAAGAGGTGCCGTCGCAAACTGTTCAACTGAAGCTGTTTTTTTCGCTAAGTTATATTTCGTTAAATTATCTTCAACTCTTGTTTTCGCAAGGAAACCTTCCCCTTTTAAGAAATCTTGTTTATGTGAAATAACCTTACCTGACTCTGTTTTAATTGTCACGGTCTGATTCTCTTGGAATTTACGGAGATCTAACTTTGAATTTAATCTAGGCACTTCCAATTTTGCATTTTCCGCACTGCCTTGGAAAGTCAAAATGATTTGATCAGAGGTGAAAAAATCCCCTTCAACTGTCCCTCCGACTTCCACTACCACTTGGTGCGTTTTATTCTCGCTCATTTGAACCGAAGTTGTGCCGGATTTAACACGTTGCCCGTCAAAGGCTAAAATATCCACCATTGATGATGTACTTAACGTCCCGGCCATACTCATCGAACTGACGACTAAAGCTGCTAAACTTACTGCTATTTTGGTTAATTTCATTTCAAACTCCTAAAATATGAAGAAATAAAAAGATTTTTGCTTATCCTATGCTAATTTGAGTGAAAATAGCAATGTTTTATTTGCTTTGTGACTGAATTTGCTTATTATAAGCGTACTTTATTTAAGTGGAACAAACTATGAGTGATGAACAGCAAAGTGTAAACACAACCGAAAAATCAGAAAAAAAATCAATTTTACACTCTCTATTTAGCGGGCTTTTCCAAAACGAGCCGAAAAACCGTGAAGATTTAGTCGAAGTGATTCGAGATTCTGTCGAAAATGAATTGATCGACAGCGACACCAAAGAGATGATCGAAGGAGTAATGGAAATCTCGGAATTACGAGTGCGGGATATTATGATCCCCCGAGCACAAATCGTGTTTATTGATGCCAATGAACCTTTAGATGTCTGTATTGATTTAATTATTGAATCCGCACACTCTCGTTTTCCAGTGATTCGGGGTGAGAAAGATACTATCGAAGGTATTCTTCACTCTAAAGATTTATTGAAATATTTACGTTCTGACTCTGAACCCTTTAATCTGCAACAGGTATTACGCCCTGCGGTTATTGTACCGGAAAGCAAACGCCTAGACCGAATGCTAAAAGAGTTCCGTTCAGAACGCTTCCATATGGCAGTAGTGGTTGATGAATTTGGTGCGGTTTCAGGCTTAGTCACTATTGAAGACATTCTTGAACAAATTGTGGGTGATATTGAAGATGAGTTTGATGAAGAAGAGGTCAAACCAATTCGCCAGCTTTCAAGACATACTTATGCGGTATTACCGCTCACCGACATCAAAAAATTCAATGAATTTTTTGCTACAGACTTTAATGACGAAGAGGTGGATACCATTGGTGGTTTAGTGATGCAGGCTTTCGGCTATTTCCCGAAACGAGATGAGCAAATTGAGCTAAACGGAATTGATTTTAAAGTTACCTCAGCCAATAGCCGCCAGTTAATTCAACTACGAGTCACGCTTTCTGATGAACAGTTGGAGAAAATGGAAAAAGCCTCTCCCAACGAAGAAGAATAATATAGGGAATTTCAACCAAGGCACGTTTCGGCGTGCCTCATTTATTTAGTGAGCCATTATGAATTTTGCAAAAAATCCACCATTTTTAACCGCTTGTATTCTTGCTCTCTTGCTAGGAGCTATCGGCACTTTCGCCTATTCGCCTTTTGATATTTGGATTATTGCCTTTGCTTCCGCAGCCGGCTTGGTTTGGTCAGCCACTCTAGCAAATCGAAAAACTGCATTGTGGGCAACCTTTGCTTGGTCTATCGGCTACTTCTGCACCGGTGTAAACTGGGTTTCCGTCAGTATGACCCAATTTGGCGGTGTGCCGACCATTGTAAGCTATATTGCCGTATTTCTGTTGGCGTGTTATCTCGCTATTTATAATCTGCTGTTTAGTGTGATTTCACACAGGCTAAAGCTGAATAATCCGTTTGCATTAGCAGCCATTTTTACCTTTACCGAATATTTACGAGGCGTCGTGTTTACCGGCTTTCCGTGGCTACAATTCGGTTATAGTTTAATAGACAGTCCTTTTGCCGGCATTGCGCCGATTTTGGGCGTTGAAGGTTTGACTTTCTTGGTAATGGTTGCAAGTGGCTATCAAGTGAAAATTATTAAGCAAGAGAGCAAAACTGTGCCATCATTGATAGTGCTAGCGGTCATTTTTGGCTTAAGTTTTGCCACTCGCTTTCTCCAATTTGTGCAAATTGATACAGAAAAACAACCGCTTGTAGTGAGTTTAGTACAAGGGAATATTGAGCAAAAAATGAAGTGGGATCCGCAACATTTCAACCACAGCGTACGAACCTACGAACAGCTCATTCTGCCCCTATTAGGTAACAGTGAACTGATTATTTTGCCAGAATCCGCCATTCCGGCACTTGAAAATCAAATCAGCCCGTTGCTTAGCTCGCTCGACCGTCTAGCCCGCCAACACGGAAGTGAAATTATTATCGGCACACTCTATCAAAATGAGCAAGCGGAACTGTTTAACAGTGGCGTACTATTAGGCGAAAAAGAGAGGGAGTATGCTTTGCACGGCAACCATCGCTACAACAAACATCATCTTGTGCCGTTTGGCGAATATGTGCCGTTTGGCTCAGTGCTGGATTGGATGCGAGAAGTGTTTATTCTGCCGATTAACCTTTCACAAGGCAGTTTCGTTCAACCATCATTCTTGGCAAAAAACAACCGCTTTAATATGGCGATTTGCTATGAAATTATTTTTGGTGATCAGCTACAACAAAACCAAAAAAGTCAAAATTCAGATTATTTATTAACCATCACCAATGATGCGTGGTTTGGCTCCTCCATCGGGCCTTGGCAACATTTCCAAATGGCAAGAATGCGAGCGTTAGAACTCGGCAAACCATTACTTAGAGCTGCGAATACCGGTATTACCGCCATTGTTGATGCCAACGGAAAAGTAATTGAGCAACTGCCGCAATTCACTACCGATGTACTAACTGCTACCATTGTTCCAACCATAGGCGATACACCATTTAAACAATTCGGTCACTGGTTGATTTACAGTTTTAGTCTATTTTGTGTCATTGCCAGCCTGTTACTACGCAAAAAATAAAAAAATCCCCTTAGTCTCTTGGGTCTAAGGGGATTTTTCTATCTCATTACGCTAGGGCTTTTAATAGATTCGCCATTTCAATCGCGACCATTGCACACTCTTCGCCTTTATTACCGGCTTTAGTGCCTGAACGCTCAATCGCTTGCTCTAAGTTTTCCACCGTTAAAATGCCATTGATAATCGGCACACCGGTTTCAAGCGCAGAAGTGCTGATGCCTTTTGCTGACTCGTTCACCACCACATCATAGTGGCTGGTGGCACCACGCACGACTGCACCTAAGCAGATGATCGCATCATAACGACCGCTTTGTGCCATTTTTTTCGCTGCAATCGAGATTTCTAATGCACCCGGCACCCATACGGTGTCGATGTTTTCTTGTTCCACACCGTGACGCAATAATTTATCGGTTGCACCGTTTAACAGTTGGTCGATAAAAATTTTGTGCCAGTTAGTTGCCACAATACCGAATTTTAAACCGGTTGCGATGTAGTTTCCTTGAAATGTTGCCATTGTTTTTTCCTTCTAAAAAATAATCAATTAAAAATGGGTTTATACGGTAAATTGTAGGGTGGGCGTAAGCCCACGCAATCTATTTAACTTTTTTACGTGGACTTACGTCCACCCTACACCAGAATTTGTTACGCTTTATCAAAATTAAACATATGTCGCATTTTGTGCTGTTTAACTTTAAGGTATTCCAAATCGTGTTCGTTTGGCTCAACCATAATCGGCTCACGAGCTACTACGTTAATCCCTTGCTCAATGAGTCCTTCAATTTTTGCCGGATTATTGGTTAACAGGCGAATCGATTTTACGCCTAATTTTTCAAACATTTGCGCAGCGATATAATATTCACGCTCATCATCTTTGAAACCTAATGCAAGGTTGGCTTCAACCGTGTCCATTCCTCTATCTTGCAGTTCGTAAGCACGCAGTTTATTAATTAAACCGATGCCACGTCCTTCTTGACGTAAATAAAGCACCACACCTCTGCCTTCTTGTTCCACTTGGTTCATTGCTGCGGCGAACTGCTGACCACAATCGCAACGTTGTGAGCCAAAGGCATCACCGGTTAAACATTCGGAATGGATGCGGCACAATACATTTTCGCCATCACCAATATCGCCTTTAACTAAAGCAACGTGTTCTTTGCCTGAAATGGTTTCAACGAAACTGTGAGCTTTGAATTCGCCGTATTTGGTCGGCATTTTTACCACCGAAACTACATCCACCAAGCTGTCGTGTTTTCTACGATACTCTTGTAACTGCTGAATAGTAATAAACGGCATATTGTGTGCTTGAGCAAACGCCTGTAGTTCCGGCATCTGCATCATCGTGCCGTCTTCTGCCATAATTTCACAGCAAAGCCCTGCCGGTTTTAAACCCGCCAAGCGGGCTAAATCCACCGTTGCTTCGGTATGCCCGTTACGCACTAATACGCCTCCGTCTTTGGCGACTAAAGGGAAAACGTGCCCCGGACGACGAAAATCCTCTGCTTTTGCCTTTTCATCTAAAATCTTCATACAGGTTAAAGAACGCTCAAAAGCGGAAATGCCAGTGCCGGTTTCAATATGGTCAACTGAAACGGTAAATGCGGTTTGATGATTATCTTCGTTCTCTAGCACCATCGGGTGAAAATTTAATTTCTTGGCAATGTCTGTCGAAATCGGCGTACAAATCAACCCTTTACCATATTTCGCCATAAAGTTGATATTTTCCGGTGTCGCAAATTCAGCTGCACAAATGAAGTCCCCTTCATTTTCACGGTCGGCATCATCGCTGACTAAAATAATTTTCCCTTGTGCAATTGCTTGAATTGCTTCTTCTACCGTTGAAAACTTAAACATTATTTGTCCTTTATTTGGTTAAAACCCTGCATTTTTAAGAAAATCCGCGGTGATTTTACTTTGCGGATTTTCAGGCTCTTTTTTCAATAAAAACTGTTCGATATATTTGCCGACAATGTCATTTTCTAAATTCACCAAACTACCGATTTTTTTCGTACCGAGGTTGGTTTCCTTAATGGTATGCGGAATAATCGATACCCGGAAAGATTCCGCATCAACATCCACCACCGTTAAACTAATGCCATCAATGGTAATCGAGCCTTTTTCAATGATGTAACGCATTAACTTAGGTTCGGCTTTAATGCGATACCACGTTGAATTATCTGCCGGTGTAATCTCTGCCACCACACCTGTGCCGTCAATATGACCTGACACAATATGTCCACCAAAACGCCCGTTCGCCGCCATTGCACGCTCAAGATTAACCGGACTGTTAGTGCTTAATTCGCCAAGTGATGTGCGTTTTAAAGTTTCTGACATCACATCGGCAGTAAATTGCTCCTGCGTAAATGAAGTCACGGTTAAACACACGCCATTTACCGCAATGCTATCGCCTAAATGTACATCAGTCAGAATCTTTTTTGCTTTAACCGTTACCACCGCAAACTCGCCCTGTTTCTTAATTTGGGCTATCTGACCAACTTCTTCGATAATGCCTGTGAACATTTAAATTTTTCTCCGATTTACTTCCAATTTAGTCTGAGAACTGCTTTATCTTACTATTCCCCTCTCCCGTAAACAGGCGAGAGTAAGGAAATTTCAATTTAATGACGAAAGCGAGTCCACTTCATAATCCAACAAAATATCTTCTCCGATTAATTCGGTAGATTTTAGACGTAATTTAACCGCTTGTGCCAACTCAGCAATCCCATTGCCACCAATCGGCGTTTTCGCCTCTTTGCCGCCAATCAGTTTTGGGGCGATATAGCAATGTACTCGATTCACTACCCCTTGTTCCAGCACGCTGAAATTCAGTTGCGAACCGCCTTCAATCAATAAGCTGTCGATCCCAAGTTCGCCCAATTTTTGCAAAAGATCGGCTAAATCCACCCGCTTGTCACGTTCGCCTGTCACTAAAATTTCAACACCGCAAGCGGTATATTCTGCCTGTTTTTTTGCATCATTATTGAGCGTGGCAATAATGGTGCGATATTGGCGCGCAGTTTGAACTAACTGGCTATCCAGTGGCGTACGCAGTTGGCTGTCGCACACAATCCGCACCGGCTGTTTAGCCTTTTCCATTCGGCTGTTGAGCATTGGGTCATCGGCAAGTACCGTTTCCACGCCAACCATAATCGCACTATATTCGTGGCGGGTTTTCTGCACGTTAGCACGAGCAAGCTCCCCAGTAATCCATTTAGATTCACCGCTGGAAGTTGCAATTTTGCCGTCTGCCGTCATTGCATATTTCAGCAGCACATAAGGGCGTTTGGTTTGAATGTAATGGAAGAAAATCGGGTTCAGCGCATCGCACTCAGCACGCAGAAAATCTTCCACCACCTCAATGCCGGCGGCTCTGAGCTGTGCCGCCCCTTTGCCTGACACCAGCGGGTTCGGATCCCGTGAGCCGATAAACACTTTTTTAATCCCACGTTCAATCAGCAGATCGGAACAAGGTGGAGTGCGTCCGTGATGGCAACAAGGCTCTAAGGTGACATAAGCGGTTGCCCCTGTCAGATCTTCCTCGCAATTTAAAATCGCATTGCGTTCAGCGTGCCAACTGCCGGCTTTTTGGTGATAGCCTTCGGCGATGATCTCGCCGTTTTTGACAATCACACAGCCAACTAGCGGATTTGGGCTTGTCCAACCCCGTGCTTTTTCGGCAAGGGTGATGGCATAAGCCATATATTGAACATCAGTCATAAATTGTTAGCAAAAATAGAGGCATAATGAAAGGATTATTGCAATACAAGCGGTCGTTTTTAGTAAAAAATTTGCAAACGCCACCTGTAAAACAATAAAGCCTTGAAATCTCACGACTCAAGGCTTGCAAAAAAGACACAAAAAATGACCGCTTGTGCGGTATTTTCTGCGGTTTTTGACTCTTCTTTCATCCAGACTATACTGTCGGTTTTGGAATTTCACCAAATCCTGCCGATTACTCGGCTCGCGGACTTTACCGCCGATCGGGAATTTCACCCTGCCCTGAAGATTAAAATATGCAAAGAATTTTGCTCGCATTACGATTTGATGTCAAGCGAGAAATTGAGCAAATTACCCTGATTTTAACGATTGATTAAATCGCCAGCATCTACTGTTTTGATAGCCAGAGTTTTTTTAAGATAAATCAAATTTTCCCTTGTTTTTCCCAAATTCGTCCTCATAATGGGGAATTATATTTTTATAGAAGAGAGCAAATTTATGGCACCAAGAAAAAAGAAAGCGATTGAATTACCACTACTCCCATTGCGTGATGTGGTGGTTTTTCCTTATATGGTTATGCCGTTATTTGTAGGACGTGAAAAATCAATTCAAGCCCTACGCTCGGCGATGGATTCTAATAAACAACTGTTTTTAGTCACCCAACAAGATCCGAATAAAGAAGATCCGAATGCAGAAGATATGTATGGCGTAGGTGTAATTGCCAACATTATTCAAATGCTAAACCTGCCGGACGGCACAGTTAAAGTGCTGGTGGAAGGGCAAACCCGTGCCAAAATCGAGCAAATTCACGATGATGAAAATGGCTTTTGGGCGGCAATTCAGCCGATGTATTCGGAATATGATGACGAAAACGAAGAGTTAAAAGCGATTGCGAAAACCACTTTAACCGAATTTGAAAATTACGTTAAAAATAACAAGAAAATTCCGGCAGAAATTATTGCTAAACTGCAAAAAATTACGTTAGAAGACCGCTTGGCGGATACCATTGCCTCTAACTTAATTGCTCCGGTGAAGAAAAAACAGGAATTATTAGAGCAACCGAATCTGATTGCCCGTTTTGAAGCCTTGTTAATTGCGATGGCAACCGAGATGGATACGCTTGAAACCGAAACTCGGATTCGTAATCGTGTTAAACAGCAAATGGAAAAAAACCAACGTGATTACTACCTCAACGAGCAAATTAAAGCGATTCAAAAAGAGTTAGGTAATGGCGATGACGTTGAACAAAGCGAGTTAGATAAGCTTAAAGAGAAAATTGACGCTGCAAAATTACCGACCGAGGTAAAAGACAAGCTGAATACGGAGTTCAAAAAGCTCAAAGCAATGCCGCAAAGCTCTTCCGAAGCTACCGTTGTGCGTGGTTATATTGACTGGATTTTACAAATGCCGTGGCATAAAAAATCAGCGGTCAAAAAAGATTTAGCCCAAGCTCAAGAGATTTTGGATAAAGACCACTACGGCTTAGAACGAGTGAAAGAGCGGATTGTAGAATACTTAGCAGTGCAAAGTCGTCTAAATAAATTAAAAGGTCCGATTTTGTGCTTAGTTGGTCCGCCGGGGGTTGGTAAAACCTCGTTAGGGCAATCTATTGCCAATGCCACAGGGCGTAAATATGTGCGTATGGCGTTAGGTGGCGTGCGTGATGAAGCGGAAATCCGTGGGCATCGCCGTACTTACATCGGCTCAATGCCGGGTAGCCTAATGATGAAAATGGCGAAAGTCGGCGTGCGTAATCCGCTGTTCTTGTTAGATGAAATCGACAAAATGGCTCAAGATATGCGTGGCGACCCGGCTTCTGCTCTGCTTGAAGTATTAGATCCTGAGCAAAATAAAGCCTTTAACGACCATTATTTAGAGGTGGATTACGATTTATCCGATGTAATGTTTGTGGCAACCTCAAACTCAATGAACATTCCGCCAGCATTGCTCGACCGTATGGAAGTGATTCGTCTTTCAGGCTATACCGAAGATGAGAAAATGCACATTGCTCGTGGTCATTTACTGGCTAAACAGCAAGAAAATAACGGACTAAAAGAGGGTGAGCTGACCGTTGAAGACAGTGCAATTTTAAGTATTATCCGCTACTACACCCGTGAAGCAGGCGTGCGTAGCCTTGAGCGTGAAATTGCGAAAATCTGCCGTAAAGCCGTGAAAGCTTTAGTATTGGATAAGAAATTAAAATCCATTACAGTTTCTGAGAAAAATATCGAAGAATACTTAGGCGTAAAACGTTTTGACTACGGAAAAATGGATAGCCAAAACCGCATTGGCGAAGTGACCGGTTTAGCGTGGACAGAAGTTGGCGGTGATTTATTAACCATTGAAACTGCTTCTGTTGCAGGTAAAGGCAAATTCTCTTACACAGGTTCATTAGGCGATGTAATGAAAGAGTCGATTCAAGCGGCAATGGTGGTTGTACGCTCTCGTGCAGAAAAATTAGGCATTGCTGAAGACTTCTACGAAAAACGGGATATTCACGTTCACGTTCCGGATGGTGCAACACCGAAAGATGGTCCGAGTGCAGGTATTGCGATGTGTACCGCATTAATTTCTAGCCTAACAGGTAACCCTGTGCGTAAAGAAGTAGCGATGACCGGTGAAATCAGCTTGCGTGGCAAAGTATTGCCAATCGGTGGCTTAAAAGAGAAATTACTCGCAGCCCATCGTGGTGGCATTACCACGGTAATTATTCCGAAAGAAAATGAAAAAGACCTAGAGGAAATTCCAGAAAATGCAAAAGCGGCGTTAGATATTCACGCGGTAGAAACCATTGATGAGGTATTAGCACTGGCATTAGAAAATCCGCCAATGGGGGTGGAAATATTGCCAAAAGCCGAAATTAAGGTGAAAAAACCTCGAGCTAAAGCCACAGTACAATAAAGTTCAATAATCTAAAATAACATAAGGTGCGACTTTAAGATTGAGTCGCACCTTATTTTTTATCTGTCATTTATCTACAAGCGGTCTGTTTTATTCTATTTTTTGCAAAAATTTAGCAAAATCTGACCGCTTGTTATGCGGAATTGTCAGACAATAATTGCCAAAATGCCTTGATAATCGGCTCTTGCAAGCGTTTTTGCTGAACGCAAATGCCCAGCTCAAACGGGGTGATCGGCGAGGGTAAATTCACATAAGAAACTTGATTATTCATCGGGCTATGCTTAATCACAATATCCGGCAGCAGTGCGACCCCAAAGCCTAGGGCGACCATCGGCACAATCGCCTCGTGTCCGGAGACAGTGGCATAAATAATCGGGTCTTTGATTTTTTGCTCTTTAAACCAACGGTCAATCCGTTTTCGAACCGGCCCATTCACCGGCAAAATAAAGGGAATATTTTTCCAATCTATTGGTGATTGTTGCAAGAACTGGGTGGCTTGGCATGCCACACGAGGGGCAATAATTGAGAGTTGAATATCATCAATGTAATGAAACACGATATTATTCGGCAGAAATTCCGGCTTACCCGCAACCGAAATA
Source organism: Mannheimia haemolytica (assembly GCA_900638155.1). Classification (NCBI taxonomy): domain Bacteria; kingdom Pseudomonadati; phylum Pseudomonadota; class Gammaproteobacteria; order Pasteurellales; family Pasteurellaceae; genus Mannheimia; species Mannheimia haemolytica. Next base: position 1,818,677 of record LR134495.1, read on the forward strand.
TCTGCAGCCAATGACTGGACCTGTTCCACCGCTAAAGCCGGATCGCCGGTACTTAGCTTAATATCTACTTTAGGATATTTTTGGCGAAACCGCCCTAAAATCGGCGGCAAATGGCTGTAAGATGCCGTCACCGAGCAGAATACTTTCAACTCCCCCTCTAACTCCCCTTGAGCAGGCGACAACTGGTTTTGTAGCTGCTGCCACTCTGCCCAACCTTGTTGAGCAAATGCCAAAAACCGTTCTCCAGCCTCAGTTAAATGTACTTGTCGGTTATCACGCAGAAACAACGGCTGCCCGAGCTCCTCCTCCATTCGTTGAATATGGCGGGTAAGGGTGGAAGCCGTCATATAATTCTTCTCCGCACTACGAATAAAACTACGGCTTTGGGCGATATCTAGAAAAAGTTTAAGGCTTCGGAAGTCCATCTTATTTTAGCCACTCCGGTTTTATTGAAGCAAAGTCTAAATCATTCACGCTTTTGCTAAAACGGAGAATATGGGTTTCAGCCTGATTATTAGGGTGCCAATGTATAAAATTCTGTTCATCACTACTGTAAAAAGCAATGATCTTTTTGTTTAAGCCTGATGCAATATGCACGGTTGCAGTATCAGGTGAAATTAATAAGTCTGCAAAACGAATCAGTTCTATTGAATCAAAAACACTTTTGGTTTTCTCATACACAAATATATTTTTATACTGCTTAGTGAAGGAACACAATTTTTCCGTTACTTCAGGAAAAGTAAGTAAGACTATCGGTTTATCACTATGCTGTGCTAAGTAACTCAGCAGTTCATTAATTTTCTGCTCACTAAAACGTCTTGCCGAACCCGCACCAAAAAGATTTAATGTAATATAATTTCTAATTTGATTTTCATATAAATAATGCTGTATGGATTGGTTGCTTGTGGCATTTAGTGGCACATCATACTGAGTTTCTATATTTTCAAACCCAATTAAAGCTAACGCATCTTGATAAATCTCTGAAAAATGCTGTTTTCTATCTACTACATTTAAATCGAACAATCGATAATGTTGTTTTTGATAACCTACATAATGTTTGGCTGATATGGTGCGTAAAAATAAGAGATCACGGTTACGTAAAGTAACAGTCGGATCGATTACAACATCATACTGCTCTTTTGCAAGTTGTTTGCCACAACGAATATAATCAGGAATACTTTTTGTCTTAACCAAATAGAGCTTATCAATATAAGGATTATTCTCAAATAAATATCGGTTTTTCTGTGAGCAAACCACCCCTATTTGGGTTTGGAGAGAATGTTTTTTTATTTCACGAAAAACAAAGGAGCTAACGATATAATCACCAATTTTACCATCGTGGCGAAGAAATAGAATTTTATTGTGAATTTTCGATAATGTCAGATTATCTTTTTTACTATCTAAAATAGCTTTACCTATCGCCAATCTTGCTTTTCTTAACGTTGCTTTAATATTCATTTTTACTTACTATAACCAGTCATTAAAAGAATCAAACTATTATAGAGATGAAATCCTTAGTTATAAAACTTTTTGGCACAAAAAAAGAGAAAAAAACCTTCGATTTTCGCCAAATAGAATCCGTGTTACTCAAACCTATCGGCGATGCCATTGGCGATGCCGTTGTTCACATCGCCCATTTGGAGCAAATTAAACAAGCTCTACCAAATGTAAAAATAGCCGTTTTAGTTACATCTCGTAACAAATTGATTTTCTCTCAAGCAAACGTGGTAGATATGATCTTAGAAGATAAAGTGTCCACTTATCTATCGCAGCGGGGACATTGGGATCTTTATTTAGATTTCAAACCGACATTTACCACCAAAAGTATTATTTTAGATAGTATTTTAAAGCCTAAATTTATTATTAACTTCGGTAAAAAACAGAAAAGTATTTACAATTTAGATACCGTAAAAAATTACGATTTCACTACTATCTTTCCAAAGCAGGTTCATTTTGCTGACTATCTCAACTATGCTATTTTTGCTGATTTTTTAGAAAAAAATCAGGTCAATTATAATTTAACCATTCATAATGAACTAAGCAGCTTTGCAAATACGCTATGGCAAGAGAAGAAAATCCGATTACTACTGAATCCTCAAGGTAGTATGCGTGAAATTCCTACTCAAGAATTATCAGAGCTATTATCTATGATTGATAAAAGATATGTTCAACATATTAGTTGCTTGATGACCAATACAACCAATAGTGCCGAATATTTATCAAGACTGGAAACTCCGCTTGAAATAGAGCTCGCTCCTAGTAGTGATATTTTAGGTTATTGTGCATTAGTCAATTCTTCAGATATTGTGATTGCAGTTGATGGAGGTGGAGTTCATATTTCTTGTGCATTAGGAAAAAAATTGCTCTCATTTTATGCCAACCACCCGGCTAATATTGCACGCTGGTATCCAAAGCCTAAAAAAGATATTGAAACTTTTATGGTTATCGCAAACAAATGGACTGAGGATAATAATGATACTCGAGGTTTTTCTCTTGTAGCCCCTGCAAAATGGTTAAATAACCAATTTGCAAAATTGCTAGAAAAATACACCGCTTGTTAATTTTATATAGATATATAAGCAAAACAAAACCCCGCATTAGCGGGGTTTGCAATAATTAAATTATCTTGAGCTTGGAATGCTGAAACGTTTGTTAAAGCGTTCAACACGACCACCGGTGTCAACAACACGTTGTTTACCAGTATAGAACGGGTGGCAGTTGCCACATACGTCTAAGTTTAAATCTTTACCCACTGTTGAGCGAGTTTTAACTACATTACCGCAAGAGCAAGTTGCCGTAATTTCTTTATATTCTGGGTGAATACCTTGTTTCATTGGGGAACCTCATAAGAAGCCATATCGCCGCCTATCTTGTTAGAATCTCTACCGCTGATAGGTACCATATGTAATTAATAAAAATGTTGAGCAAATGCTCAACGCCAAAAAGAGTGCGTATTTTAGAGAAATTTGTTGCCTAGATCAACTACTAAACATTCGCTTTATCAAGAAAATATTGTATTAGGAAAAAACCGTCTATTAAAATCAAATCCAATCAAAACAAATCACAATTTAATCATTTTTTTGTGATACAGATCACATTTCTCATTTCCATTTTTGAGTTTTTCTAGCAAAATAGTGTAGAATCCAATTCGATATCCTTTCCATTTTATATAACATTCTCGATTAGGAGTAACACAAATGACAGAACGTAAAGTGCTAGCGAATGCAATTCGTTTTTTAAGTATGGATGCTGTACAAAAAGCTAACTCAGGCCACCCAGGCGCACCAATGGGTATGGCTGATATTGCAGAAGTTTTATGGCGTGATTTTTTAAAACACAATCCAACTAATCCTAAATGGGCAGATCGTGACCGTTTTGTTCTGTCTAACGGACACGGTTCAATGTTAATCTATAGCTTACTTCATTTAACCGGCTATGATCTCTCTATTGAAGATTTAAAACAGTTCCGTCAGTTACATTCTAAAACACCTGGTCACCCTGAATATGGTTATGCACCGGGCGTTGAAACCACCACAGGCCCGTTAGGTCAAGGTATTACCAATGCGGTCGGTATGGCGATTGCGGAAAAAACCCTTGCAGCACAATTTAACCGTGAAGGTCATAAAATTGTCGATCACTACACCTACGCATTCTTAGGCGATGGCTGTTTAATGGAAGGTATCTCGCACGAAGCCTGCTCCCTTGCGGGTACATTAGGCTTAGGCAAACTGATTGCATTCTACGATGATAACAATATTTCTATTGACGGCCACGTTGATGGTTGGTTCACCGATGATACCGCCCAACGCTTTGAATCTTATGGCTGGCAAGTTATCCGCAATGTAGATGGACATAACCCTGAGCAAATTAAATTTGCGATTGAAAATGCGCAAGCTGAAACCGAGCGCCCGACCTTAATTATTTGTAAAACCATTATCGGCTATGGTTCACCAAATAAATCAAACTCCCACGATTGCCACGGTGCGCCATTAGGTGATGCTGAAATCCAAGCTGCTCGTGAATTTTTAGGTTGGGAGCACGCCCCATTTGTAATTCCAGCTGAAATTTATGCAGAGTGGGACGCAAAAGCAAAAGGTACATTAGCAGAAAAAGATTGGAACTCTAAATTTGCTGCTTATGAAGCGGCATACCCTGAACTAGCCGCTGAATTTAAACGCCGTTACGCAGGCGAATTACCGGCTAACTGGGAAGCTGAAAGCAAAGCTTTTATTGAAAAATTACAAGCAAATCCGGCAACCATTGCAAGCCGTAAAGCATCACAAAATGCAATCGAAGCTTACGCGCCAATCTTACCTGAATTCCTCGGCGGCTCAGCTGACTTAGCAAGCTCTAACTTAACCTTATGGTCTGGCTCAAAACCGATTCGTGCGGAACACAATGTAGATGGTAACTACATCAACTACGGCGTGCGTGAATTCGGTATGTCTGCGATTATGAACGGGATTGCCCTACACGGTGGTTTCATTCCTTACGGTGCAACCTTCTTAATGTTCTACGAATATGCACACAATGCGGTGCGTATGGCAGCCTTAATGAAGCAACGTGCCTTATTTGTTTATACACACGACTCCATCGGTTTAGGTGAAGACGGCCCGACCCACCAACCTGTAGAACAAACTGCTTCATTACGCCAAATTCCAAACTTAGAAACCTGGCGTCCGGCAGACCAAGTAGAATCTGCTGTTGCTTGGAAAGCGGCGGTAGAACGTAAAGACGGCCCGACAGCACTAATCTTTACCCGCCAAAATCTGGCTCAACAACAACGTACTGCGGAGCAATTAGCCAATGTAGCTCGTGGTGGTTATATCTTGCGTGAATGTTGCGAAAAAGGTAGTTGCCCGGATTTAATCTTAATTGCAACCGGTTCTGAAGTAGATTTAGCAATGAAAGCCGCTGATGTATTAGATGCAGAAGGCGTGAAAGTACGTGTGGTTTCAATGCCAAGCACCAATGTGTTTGACAAACAAGATGAAGCCTATCGTGAATTGGTATTACCACGTTCAGTCACTAAACGTGTGGCGATTGAAGCTCAATTAGCTGACTTCTGGTATAAATATGTCGGCTTTGATGGTCGAATTGTAGGTATGAATAGCTTTGGTGAATCCGCACCAGCAGATCAATTATTCAAACTCTTCGGCTTTACCGTTGAAAACGTGGTTGCTAAAGCAAAAGAAATCTTATAATGAAACAATAAGATAAAGAAAAGCGGGAATTAACTTCCCGCTTTTTTGTTGAACAACTGTTATGACAAGCGGTGAAATTTCAGCGATTTTTTGCAAAAAGTTAGCGAAATATGACCGCTTGTAAGCTATAAAATTTCAGCTTGAGCAAGAATTTTTTCTTGCTCTAAAGCTAATTTTTCCAGTTTTCGCTGTTCTTTACGCTCCTCATCAACCGCTTCCCACGCATCATAGGCTTGCACAATTTTGGCAACCACAGGGTGGCGGACAATATCTTTGCTATCAAAGAAATTAAAGCTTAGTTCCGGCACGTCTTTTAGCACTTCCATTGCGTGTTTTAAGCCCGATTTTTGGCTGCGGGGCAAATCCACTTGGGTAATATCGCCGGTAATCACCGCTTTGGAATTAAAGCCAATACGGGTTAAGAACATTTTCATTTGCTCGGTAGTCGTGTTTTGGCTTTCATCTAAAATGATGAACGCATCGTTTAAAGTACGCCCTCGCATATAAGCAAGTGGGGCAATTTCAATCACACCACGTTCCATCAACTTTTGAGCTTTTTCAAAGCCAAGCATTTCAAACAGGGCATCATATAACGGGCGTAAGTAAGGCTCAATTTTTTGCCCTAAATCGCCGGGTAAAAAACCGAGCTTTTCACCGGCTTCCACCGCCGGACGGGTAAGTAAAATACGGCGGATTTCTTGGCGTTCAAGCGATTCCACCGCTGCCGCTACCGCTAAAAAGGTTTTGCCTGTGCCAGCAGGCCCGATTCCAAAGCTGATGTCATGGCTTAAAATATTCCGCAGATAGGCTTGTTGATGTTCACCACGAGGTTTAATCACCCCTCGCTTGGTTTTAATCGCTATTTCGCCTTGCGAGCCGGCTTGCCATTGGTTTTGTAGTAGCATTCGGCTTTCCTGAATCGCCAAATGTATATCTTCTAAGTCCAATTCCTTAATTTTGCCTTTAATCGGGGCAGTTTCATTATACAGTTGCTTAATCAGCTTCACACTATTTTGAACTAAGGTAGCAGAATAGTGATTGTCATCTTCCGATTGAATCGTAAAGTTGAAGCCTGTTCGAGCAATAATGAGATTAAAACTTTTTTCAATTAAGGCTAAATGCTCATCAAATGCCCCACAAAGCGATTGCAGACGAGCATTATCTTGCGGTTCTAAACTAAAAATAATTTCGTTCAACATTCTACCTTCTGTTAAAGCTGACCAAAGCTTTCAGGAATATTAGCGGATAATTTTTGCCAAATTTCACCACTAGATTGGCGATTTTTAGCCATACAAGCGGCCGCTTTTTCGCTATCTTTTGCAATACAGGCAGCTAATAATACTCTGTAAAAACTTAACGTTAATTGGCGATTATTTTCATCAGCAAAGAAAATTTTTGCGACTTGATGATACATTGATTTAAAGCTATTTAAGATCAATGCATACACGGGCTTATTAGCTAAAAAAGTAAATTGTCTGAATAACTTATAATCAAATTCAGCATAAGCAGCTGCTGTATTTTCTAATTCATTTAGCCCATCAAAGAGTTTAGCACTTGCTTCAGGAGCAAGGTAAATCGCTTCTGGAATATAAGCCTCCGCCATACGAGTACGTAATGACACCACATTGGCAATTACCACTGGAAGATAGCTTTTATCAAGCTTAATGATAGTGCCAATAATATTAGGCCCGGAAGTTTCCCAAATATCATTCACTCTTGTTGGTTTTCCATGCTGAATACTTAACCAGCCTTCTCGCGCTAGACGTTGTAGGACTTCACGTAAAGTTGTTCTTGTTACCCCAATGCGCTCTGCTAGCTCTCGCTCGGCAGGAAGATCAGAGCCGGCAGGGAAATGATTATTCCAAATACTCTTTACAATATATTCTTCCGCTAATGCTGCCGGGCTCTGCGCTTTTAAAATATCACTGTGACCCATTAATGCCCCCCAAGCATAAAATATACTTATCTAAAATCTAACTATTCTTTATTTCTAATCAATTATTGCGACTAAAAAGTTCAGTAATACTATTATCCTTTAATCTAAACTATATTACAATTGTAATATCTGTTTACAAATTTTGAGGTCCTTTATATGAGTAGCATTGATGCTCTTTTTAAAAGTTTCTTAGGAAAAAGCCCCGAGTGGTATAAATTGTGCATTTTGGCATTTTTAATTATCAATCCGCTCATTTATTTCTTTATCAGCCCTTTTGTTGCAGGCTGGTTTCTAGTTGCTGAATTTATTTTTACTCTTTCTATGGCATTAAAATGTTATCCATTACAGCCCGGTGGTTTATTAGCGATCGAGGCAGTTGTAATCGGTATGACAAGCCCTCACCACATTAAAGAAGAAATTATAGCGAACTTTGATGTTATTCTTCTTTTAATGTTTATGGTTGCCGGTATTTACTTTATGAAGCAATTATTGCTTTATATTTTCACCAAACTACTTGTCGCCATTCATTCGAAAAAAATTCTTTCCCTTTCTTTCTGCTTAAGCGCTGCTTTTTTATCCGCCTTTCTTGATGCTTTAACGGTTATTGCTGTAATCATTAGCGTTGGGACAGGTTTCTACGGCGTATATCATAAAGTCGCATCAGGTAATAACTTTGAAGATTCTACTGATATTACTAATGATGAAAAAATCATCTCTAATAAAGAAATTTTAGAGCAATTTCGTGGTTTTTTAAGAAGTTTATTGATGCACGCCGGTATTGGCTCAGCTTTAGGTGGCGTAATGACCATGGTGGGAGAACCACAAAACTTAATTATTGCCTCCCAAGCGGAATGGGGATTTATCGAATTCTTACTTAGAGTATTACCAGTTAGCTTACCCGTGTTAATTTGTGGGATTGCGACCTGCTTTCTTGTAGAAAAATATAAATTATTTGGTTATGGAGACAGGCTTCCTCGCAAAGTTTGGGTCGTACTCGCCCGCTATAGCCAACTAAAAGAACAAAAAATGACGAAACAAGATCGCTTAAAGATGCTGGTACAAGCCATTGCTGGAATTTGGTTAATTATTGGCTTAGCGCTACACCTTGCCGATGTAGGGATTATTGGCTTAACCATCATCATTATTTGCACTGCATTTTGTGGCATTACTGATGAACACACATTAGGGAAAGCATTCCAAGAATCTATGCCTTTTACTGCATTGCTTATTGTGTTTTTCTCGGTTGTTGCCGTGATTATTGATTTAAAATTATTTGAGCCGATCATTGCCTTTGTGTTATCTGCCGAGCCACATTCACAGCTTTCATTATTCTATATTTTCAATGGTTTGCTCTCGATGATTTCAGATAACGTCTTCGTCGGTACTGTTTACATTAATGAAGCAAAAACCGCACTAGATGCCGGCATTATAGATCGTGAGCAGTTCGACCTGATTGCAGTTGCAATTAATACTGGCACAAATCTTCCTTCTGTTGCTACCCCAAACGGACAAGCTGCTTTCTTATTCTTATTAACGTCCTCCTTTGCGCCGTTAATTAAACTGTCTTACGGCAGAATGGTCTATATGGCATTACCTTATACCATTGTTCTATCTATTGTCGGTTTCTTAGGGTTAGAATTCTTACTACCTTCTATGACTGAAGTAATGATAAATTGGGGATGGTTTATTACACGTTAGTTTATAGATAACTCATACCAAATAAGGTAGAATGCCTTAAGTTCACAAAATGAGGAATAACTATGCTCTATTTTTTTAAAAATCTATCACGATCTCGCAGTGCATGGTTTTTGCTAATGTTAAGCTGTCTTATACTTGAAGGCACAGCGCTTTATTTCCAACATGGGATGGGATTAGTACCTTGTGTAATGTGTATTTATGAACGAGTTGCTTTATTTGGTATTTTATTTGCCGGTATTTTAGGATTTCTTGGTAATAGATATGCGATTATTCGCTACTTGGCAATTCTAATTTGGCTTGGTAGCGCATTTAAAGGGCTAATACTTTCAATCAAACACCACGATTATCAAGTCAATCCATCACCATGGAATCAATGCGAATTTAAAGTTAATTTCCCGCAAACCTTGCCGCTTGACCAATGGCTACCACAAGTGTTTGCCCCCGGTCCGGTTAATTGTAGCCAAAGCCAATGGGAAATGTTCGGCTTTTCAATGGCACAATGGCTAATCTTTACTTTTGCGGTTTACTTAATTGTTGCGGTCATTGTGCTAATCAGCCAATTTAAACGTAGCCGTCAAAGAAATAACTTTATGTTTCGTTAATCAATAAAGGGGCAAATGATAATTTGCCCCTACCTATTTCATATTCAGGAAAAGTTATGTCTCAATATCAAAATCTTTCTACCAGACTTGTCCATACCGGGCGTAAAAAACGCTATACACAAGGAGCAGTTAACCCGGTGATTCAGCGTGCTTCATCTTTAGTGTTTGAAACCTTAGAAGAGAAAAAACACGCTACACAAAACCGCTACAAAGGAGCATTATTTTATGGCAGACGTGGCACTCTCACTCATTTTTCATTACAAGAAGCAATGTGTGAATTAGAAGGCGGGGCAGGTTGCTACCTCTACCCTTGCGGTGCGGCGGCAGTCACCAATGCAATTTTAGCTTTTGTGGAACAAGGCGATCACGTTTTAATGACCAGTGCGGCTTACGAACCAACACAAGAGTTCTGCAATATGCTGTTAAAACGTATGGGTGTTTCAACTACTTATTATGACCCGATGATTGGCGAAGGCTTGAAAGCCCTTGTACAACCGAATACCAAAGTGCTTTTTTTAGAATCGCCGAGTTCGCTGACAATGGAAGTGCCTGATATTCCGACTCTAGTGCGTGTTGCTCGTGAAATCAATCCGAAAATCGTGATTATGATCGATAACACTTGGTCTGCCGGTGTGCTGTTCCCTGCTTTAGAATATGGGATTGATATTTCAATTCAAGCCGGCACTAAATATTTGGTCGGGCATTCTGATGTGATGATCGGGACTGCCGTTTCCAACGCCCGTTGTTGGGATAAACTGCGTGAAGGCTCTTATTTAATGGGACAAATGGTGGATGCCGATTCCGCTTATACCACTGCTCGGGGGCTACGCACCTTAGGCATTCGCTTAAAGCAGCACGAACAAAGCAGTATTGCGGTTGCCAACTGGCTGGCTCAACGTCCTGAAGTGAAAGCAGTTTATCACCCGGCGTTGGAAAGCTGCCCGGGGCACGAGTTTTTCAAGCGGGATTTTTTAGGATCAAGCGGTCTATTTTCGTTTGAACTTTGCGAAAAGCTCTCGAATGAGAAATTAGCCAACTTCCTAGAGCATTTTGAACTGTTTTCAATGGCGTATTCTTGGGGTGGGTTTGAATCGCTGATTCTTGCCAATCAGCCGGAAGAAATTGCCAAAATCCGTCCGTCTATTGAGCGAAAACTAACGGGTACATTAATTCGCATTCACGTTGGCTTGGAAGCGGTGGAAGATTTAATTGCCGATTTAGAACAAGGTTTTAACCGTATTCGCTAAATGGCTTGAATTGCAAAAAATTAACAAAAAATGCCCGCTTGTTGCGGGCATTTTCTCACATTAATCTTCGCCCCAAACTTCTTTGGCAATTTCTTCCACAAAGCGGACTTTCGCCCACTGTTGTGCTTCTGACATTATATTGCCCTCTTCGGTTGAGGCAAAACCACATTGCGGACTGAGACAAAGCTGCTCTAACGGCACATATTTTGCCGCCTCTTGAATACGGGCTTTAACCGCTTCTTTATCTTCCAATTCAGGGAATTTTGAACTAATTAAGCCTAACACCACACGCCCTTTGTTGTTGGCAAAATGTTTTAACGGCTCAAAGCCGCCTGAACGCTCATCATCATATTCTAAGAAATAGCCGTCATAGTTGGTTTGAGCAAATAAGCCGTCAGCAATCGGGTCATAAGCCCCTGTCAATAAATAAGAGGATTTATAGTTGCCTCGGCAAACGTGGGTGGTAATGGTTAGATCTTCCGGCTTATCAGCAAGAATCGCTTGAATATTTGCCACCGCCTGAGCTTTATCGGCTTCAAATCTCGGTTGACCAACGTTATTACACAGCGATCCCCAATACACATCATCAATTTGCAAATAGCGACAACCGGCATCGTAAAATGCTTTAATCGCTTCTTTATAAGCCTGTTGCACATCTTTGGCAAATTCCTCACGGTTTGAGTAAATGCCGTGATCCCACTGAATCGGGTACATTAATTGGTTTGGACTTGGAATGGTAAATTTCGCCACCGCACGACCGCCTACAATCGCATTGAATTTTTTAAAATGCTCAATAAAAGGGTGATTCGGATTCCAAGACACTTTACCGCAACAACGTGTATTATAAGGGCGAACCTCAACCCCTTTAAAAGCATAGGCTTTTTCCGGCACATAGCCTTCAATGCCGTTCAGGTTTTCCAAGAAATCAATATGCCACCAAGAGCGGTGATATTCACCGTCTGTGACAACTTGAATGCCCGCATCTAATTGAGCTTGTACTAATTTTTTCACTTCAGCTTCTACAATTTCATCACGTTGTTCAAGGGAAATGTTGCCTGCTTTATAGTCTGCGTGAGCTTTTTTCCAAGCCTCTGAACGTAAATATGAGCCAACGGTGTCTGCGTGAAAAGGTAATTTTTGATTTGCCATTTTAGTTCTCCAACTCCTGTATTACTGGAGTTTATCCTAAGCCAATTGAGCCAAGCTCACAATCAATTTATCGGCTTTTTAATTGAAAAAATCTCACCAAAAGATGAAAGTGATTCATAATGGTGAGATTAGAGAGTGACAAGCGGTGAGTTTTTGCTGTTTTTTTGCAAAACTTAAACACCGTATTTTTCACGATATTCACGCATTTTCGGTAAATAAGGGGCGTATTGTGGCGATGTTTCAATAAATGCCACTAAGTCATCAAAATCTACGATCGAGAAAACTTGGCAACCGTAATCACGTTCCACCTCTTGAATCGCTGATAACTCGCCCTTGCCTTTCTCTTTGCGGTTTAACGCAATCAGCACACCGGCAAGTTGGGCATTATTGGCATTGATAATTTCCATCGACTCACGAATTGCCGTGCCTGCGGTAATCACATCGTCTACCAGCAAAATCTTGCCCGTTAAGGGAGAACCGATTAAATTACCGCCCTCTCCGTGATCTTTTGCCTCTTTGCGGTTAAAGCAACAAGGTTTATCCACATCGAACAGGTTGGCTAGTGCTACCGCAATCGTGGTTGCAATCGGAATGCCTTTGTAAGCCGGTCCGAATAACACATCATACTCAATGCCGCTGGCTTGAATGGCTTTGACATAATATTCGCCTAATTTGGCTAAATCCCGCCCGGTGTTAAAAAGCCCTGCATTGAAAAAATAGGGGCTGATTCTGCCTGATTTTAAGGTAAATTCGCCAAATTTCAGCACATTGCGGCTTAAGGCAAATTCAATAAAGTCATGTTTGTATTGTTGCATCGTTTTTTCCTTTTATATTTCCCCACTTCTTGATAAGACAAGCGGTTATTTTTCTAAAAAATATTGCAAATCATCAGAATTTATGATGGCGCAAGCGTCCACGCTTGTGCCACAAAACATTTTTAGCACAAGCGTGGACGCTTGCGCTATCCGTATTTAATTTACTCCGGCGTAATCCACTCCACATTCCAAGATCCGGTGCCTTCCGGCACAAGCACCTCGGTTAAATAAGGCAGGATTTTTTTCATCTGGGCTTCAAGCTGCCAAGGTGGGTTGATCACAATCATACCACTTGCCGTCATTCCTCGTTGGTCGCTATCAGGACGAACTGCAAGCTCAATTTGTAGAATTTTGCGAATGCCGGTATCCATTAAACCTCGCACGATGCGTTTGGTATGTTGGCGAAGCACCACCGGATACCAAATGGCATACACACCGGTGGCAAACCGTTTGTAGCCCTCTTCAATCGCTTTAACCACCAATTCATAATCTTCTTTTAATTCATAAGGTGGGTCAATCAGCACAAAGCCTCGGCGTTCTTTAGGCGGCAGGGTGGATTTTAATTGTTGAAAGCCGTTTTCACGCTTGGTTTGCACATTTTTTGCTTTGGCAAATTCTTGTCGTAACAACGGAAAATCATTGGGGTGAAGTTCGGTAAGAATGGCTCGGTCTTGCTCACGCAGTTGTTGTACCGCCAATAATGGCGAACCGGCGTAATACTTTAACTTGCCGCCACGGTTTAATTTTTTCAGCTCATCAATATAGAATGCAACTTCTTCCGGTAAATCGTCACGTTCCCATAAACGGGCAACCCCCTCTAAATATTCGCCTGTTTTTTCCGATTCAAAACTTAACAGACTATAACGCCCCACACCGGCGTGGGTATCAAGATATAAAAATCCTTTTTCTTTCTCTTTTAAGGCACGCAAGATCAAAAGCTGGACAATGTGTTTTAGCACATCAGCGTGGTTGCCGGCGTGGAAACTGTGGCGATAACTTAACATATTCTTCTCTTTTTCTAGTAAAATGAGCCATATTTTAACGTATTCACCCTCTTTAGACTATGCCAAATTTAAAAATCGAACAGGGCTGCTTAACCGGTCAAAAACAAGTGCCGTCTCCGCATTTTAGCCAACGTCCTGATCAAGAGGATATTTCCTTGTTGGTTATTCATTACATCAGCTTACCGCCGGAAGAATTTGGTGGAAATTTTATCGATCTGTTTTTCCAAGGAAAACTCGACCCAACCGCTCACCCCTATTTTGAAGAAATCAAAGATCTACGGGTTTCCGCCCATTGTTTGATTAATCGAGAGGGAAAAATCACTCAATATGTGAATTTTAACGATATGGCGTGGCATGCCGGCGTGTCTTGTTTTGAAGGGCGGGCTAAATGCAATGAATATTCGATTGGGATTGAGCTGGAAGGCAGTAATAATCAGCCGTTTACCCAAGCTCAATATCAATCTTTGGCTAATTTGACCAAAGCCATTCAGCAAAGCTATCCACTGATTACCGATGAACGCATCACCGGGCATTGCAATATTGCCCCGGAACGGAAAATAGACCCGGGGCAATATTTTGATTGGGCATATTACAAGCACCTACTGAACGAGGCTAAAAAGTCGGCTCAGCGGTAAAGGTCATCAGCTCACCGCTAATCGGGTGAGTAATGGTCAGAGACTCCGCGTGCAAACATAATCTAGGCGATAAACTTTTTGCCAGCGGATTAGCATAAAACTTATCGCCAATAATCGGGTGCCCTAATGCGAGGCTATGTACTCGTAGCTGATGCGAACGTCCCGTGATAGGCGTGAGTTTTACTCGGGTTGTATTATTCGGATAATGAGCTAACACTTCATAATGGGTAATCGCTTTTTTACCCCGTTCATAACAAATTTTCTGGCGGGGGCGATTTTCCCAATCGCAAATCAGAGGAAAATTCATTTCGCCTTTATCCCCAACTTTTTCGCCTAATTTGCCCCAAAGTAACGCAATATAGTGTTTTTTCGGTTCACGTTCCCGAAATTGTCGTTTGAGTTCTTTTTCCGCGGTTTTGCTCAGGGCGAACAAAAGAATACCGCTTGTTGCCATATCCAAACGGTGAGCCGGTTCGGTAAAGCCATATTTTTGCTGCACTCGGGTCATTGCACTGTCGTAATATTCGGGGCGATTGCCCGGCACCGACAGTAAACCACTCGGCTTGTTAATCACTAAAATATGGTTATCCCGATAAACCTCATCTAAAAAAGGTTCTAATGGAGGGTTATATTCAATTAATGCCATACTATTTCTATACTTAAGTCATTCTTTATTACTTACAATCACTCGCAAGCTATCTAAGCGATAATTTGCCGTCTCAAGCTGAGCGAGCGAGTCGTTAAGCTGTTGTTCTAAGGCTTCAACTTCATCGGCTCGAATGTTTTTATTCACCATTTTGAGTGATTCCAAGCGGTGTAATTCTGCTTTTAATTTGCTATTTGCCTCAAATTTAGCAGTTTCAATCACCTGCTGAACTTGAGGTTCCACCGCTTTTTCACTCGCTTTAATTAATTTTTCGATATCCGCTCGAGCCATTTTGGCAATTTTATTTGCCATCTGTTTATTCACCGGTTTTAATTGGCGTTCAAGCCCGGCAAAAGAGACCTGCGGAGCAATATTGTTGCCTTTGTTATCCACTAAAACCCGAATCGGGGTTGGCGGTAGGAAACGGGTTAAATTTAGCCCTTTCGGTGCTTGTGCTTCCACCACATAAATCGCTTCAAGTAATAATGTACCGGCAGGCAATTTATTATTCACCAGCAATGAAATTGCTGATTTGCCAATATCGCCGGAGGTGATTAAATCAATACCATTGCGGATCATCGGGTGATCCCAAGTGAGAAATTCCACCTCTTCCCGCATTAATGCCAGCTCACGATTAAAGGTAATGGTTGTGCCATCTTCCGACAGCCCCGGGAAATCAGGCACCAGCATATGCCCGGTTGGGCTAATCACAATGCTCTGCTCGCCTAAATCTTCCTGTTCAACACCAATCACATCAAACAAATTTAAGGCAAAATTAACCAACTGCGGATTATTATCTTCTTTCGCAATATCAATGGCGAGCTGTTGAGCGGCTTCTCCGCCATTAGAATTCAGTTCTAATAATCTATCCCGCCCTTTCTCCAGCTCGGCTTTCAAATACTGTTGGCGTTTATAGGTTTTCGCAACAAAATCGTCAAATTGGGCTGAAAGTTCCGGTTTTTGCAGGAATTGTTGCAATTCTTCACCTAATTCACGGAAGAGCGTTGTT
The DNA here is from genome assembly GCA_900638155.1 of Mannheimia haemolytica. Classification (NCBI taxonomy): domain Bacteria; kingdom Pseudomonadati; phylum Pseudomonadota; class Gammaproteobacteria; order Pasteurellales; family Pasteurellaceae; genus Mannheimia; species Mannheimia haemolytica. The sequence goes on from LR134495.1 coordinate 1,834,622, forward strand.
CCCATCGGGCAGGTTTCTTCAAACGCATTTAAGCCTTTATGATACCACTCTGCCAACATCTGTTGAGCCGATAAATTAAAGCAAGGCACATAAATCTGAATATCATTTTTTTGCCCGATTCGATCTAATCGCCCAATACTTTGCTCCAATAAATCCGGGTTATCCGGCAAATTAAACAGCACTAAATCTTTGGCAAATTGGAAATTTCGCCCCTCTGAACCGATACTTGAACTAATCAGCACCTGTGCTCCTTCTTCTTGTTGAGCAAAATAGGCTGCGGCTTTATCACGCTCAACAATCGACATTTTCTCGTGGAAAACGGCGGAACGAATCGCCTCACGCTCACGCAAAACTTGTTCCAAAGCAATCGCGGTGTCTGCCTGTTTGCAAATCACCAGCACTTTTTCATCACGATGATTTTTTAAGAAAGTGATGAGCCAATCAATCCGAGGGTCGAATTCAGCCCATTTCGCATTCGGGTTCATTCGTTGGAACAAATATTCCGGATAGAGCAAATCACTTTGGCTCACGCTCCCCATCATCCCCATCACTTTTAACGCATTTTGGTATTGCTTCGGCATTTCTAGGCTGATTTGGTGGTATTCCCGATGTGGGAAACCTTTCACCCCCTGACGGGTATTTCTAAACAACACTCGGCTGGTACCGTGTCGGTCAATTAACTCACTAATCAGCTCTTGACGAGCTTGCAAGCGGTCATTTTCGTCCGATTTTTTGCTATTGATCGCACGGAACATCGGCTCGGTATCTTGCTCGCTTAGCAGCTCTGCTATCGCATTCTGCTCGTCATTGGTTAGCGGTTTATCGCTTAATAAGCTACTCACCGCATCTGCCACCGGTTTATATTGTGCTTGCTCCTGCACAAACTCGGCATAATCATAAAAACGATCCGAATCTAACAACGCCAAGCGGGCAAAATGGCTCTCTTGCCCTAATTGCTCCGGTGTTGCCGTTAAAAGCAGAACGGCAGGAATTTGTTGAGACAAACGCGCTACCAACTGATAGCCGATGGAAGATTCGGTTTCCGACCATTCCAAATGGTGAGCCTCATCTACAATTAAGAGATCCCACTCGGCAGCAAGCACTTGATTGGCTCTGTTTTGAGCGGTTTCCAACCAATTTAGCGAGGTAATCACTAACGCTTCGCTTTCAAACGGATTTTCACTAACATCATCGCCATTTTCATCTTGTTTATCAAAATCGCTACAACGTTCTTCATCGAATAACGAGAATTTCAGATTAAAACGGCGAAGCATTTCCACCAACCATTGATGTTGCAAACTTTCCGGCACTAATACCAATACTCGTTCCGCTCTGCCCGAAAATAGCTGTTGTTGCAAAATCATACCGGCTTCAATGGTTTTACCCAGTCCTACTTCATCGGCTAAGAGCACACGAGGAGCAAGGCGTTGCCCGACTTCTTTGGCAATATGTAATTGATGTGGAATCAGGCTGGCTCGAATACCACGCAAACCACGCAGTGGCGATTGATACTGAGCTTGCTGGTGCTGCAAGGCGTTAAAGCGTAATGCAAAGCGATCTGAGCGATCAATTTGGGCTGAAAAAAGGCGGTCTTGCGGTTTACTGAAACTGATTTTGTGATCGAGCAACATTTCAGGCAATACAGCTTCTTCACCGTTATCCACCCTTTTGCCCAAATAGATTACGGCACCTTGATTTTCCACAACCTCTGAAACCTCTAACTGCCAGCCATCTATACTGTTAATTCTATCTCCGGCTTGAAACTGCACTCGAGTTAAAGGTGCAACTGCAATCGCATAGACCCGCTCTTCTTCCGCTGCCGGGAAATTGATAGTGACAGTGCGATGATCCACCGAAGTCACGATTCCCAAACCTAAATTATTTTCCGATTCACTTAGCCAACGCTGACCGACTAAAAACATTTTTTCCTCTAAGTAATAAGTAAAAGCATCATTATTGTCATTTAAACGGCTATTTTACCAAATTCCGGGACCGGTCGGCTTGAGTATTTTTGCAAAAAAGCACAATAAAAAGACCGCTTGTGCGGTTAAATCACACAAGCGGTCGTTTTAAGGGGTAAATTTAGTTTTTATCTAAATCTAGATCTGCCTTATATTCAATCCGATTTCTACCTTTTACTTCAATTTCAATATCCAGCTCTTGGTCACCACGTTTGAATTTTAAATCAGCATCATCTCTATGAATATCAGATTCTACTAAATGGAAACCTTTACGTTTAGCGTGGGCGATCGCACTTTTCGCTAAGCCACGAACATCATTACCACTGACACGATATTCTACTTCAAACTCACCATTACCTTGACGATCTGCTTTAACTAATTCGCCACGAGGCTGATAAATTTCACTTGGAATAGAAACCGCAAATGCTGTTGCAGAAGCCAAAGTTGCTAATACTAAAAGACCTTTAGAAACAGTTTTCATTGAAATCTCCTATTAAATAAATGAAACCTATTACTGAGACCTTGCAAAATTAACAAAGTTCATTATAAACTTTCAAAAAGTTTAAACGCCTGCCCGTCAGACATACCGGCTAAATAGTCGCAAATTACCCTTGCACGCTTGTTTTCAGGAGAATTTTTCCAACGCTCCCGCACATTATTGGGGAGTAATCGCATCGGATCACTACTTAAAATATCGAACAATTCCATTAGAATGCGTTGCCCCTTGCGTTCCACCCGCTGGGTTTTGGCATCACAAATCACATATTGATACACAAAATCTTTTAAGATTTTCAGCACACAAGCAACATTCTCCGGCAAATAAGCATTATAGCGGAGCAACGGCTCGTCAAATTCAGGCAGTACTTTCCAACGCACATTGGTAATAAAATGATTCACTAATGCCCCGATCACATCTTTTCGCTCGTAGCGGTGCTGAGAAAAGAGCTTTTCCCGAATCTCCAGCAGGCGTTGTTTCACCCAATCGGATTGGCACTCCGCCAGCAATTTTTCCGCATTTTGCCACGATTGCGGTGTGACCATTCCACCTACAATCGCATCTTCCAAATCGTGTACGCCATAGGCAATATCGTCCGCTAGTTCCATTATGCTGCAATCGAGAGATTTATATTGCGTTTTGTTTGGCTGTTTCGGATCTTGATTGGGCTGAACCGTGCAAAATTGGCGTCGGTCTTTTTCACTTAACGGGGCTAATACCCACTCAAAAAAATGGGTGTCGTCATCAAAAATCCCTTTGCTCTGTGGGAAATGATGCAAATTAATATGCCGAGATTTACTTATTTCTGCCGGCTCAATCGGCGAGGTTTGCGACAACAGAGCCGGATATTTCATCACACCAAGCAAGGTACGGCGGGTTAGATTCATTCCAGCTGTTTCAGTGTAAGGCTCAAGCTGGGTCATAATCCGAAACGATTGAGCATTGCCCTCGAAGCCACCAAAAGCGTGCATTTTATAATTTAACGCCATTTCGCCACCGTGCCCGAACGGCGGATGTCCAAGATCGTGAGCGAAACAGAGCGATTCCACCAAGCTATGATCCGGCAATAAAGCGGTCAGATTTGCCATATTTTTTGCAAATTCCTGCTCCGAACAGACCGCTTGAAAGCCTTCCACATCCGCTAATAATTTTTCTCGCAAACTGCTACCGATTTGAGCCACTTCCAACGAATGGGTTAAACGGGTTCGATAAAAATCATCTTCCCCCACGGCGTGAATTTGCGTTTTCGCCTGCAAACAGCGAAAAGCCTCCGAATGCAATAACCTTGCCCGATCCCGCTGAAAAGGCGAGCGGTGATCTTGTTCCCGTTTTTTATCCGCCAAATAACGTTCATTCCAAACCGATGAAATCATATTGCCTCCATTTTCCGCCAACTGCTTTTCTTATATAATCTCCCCATTTCGACACTTTATATCATAACAATTCATCTGAAAACAATGGCTATTTTTTATTCTGAAAAATCGGCAAAAAAACCGATAAAATCACCCGCTTGTCAAAAGGCAACTATTCAATCATTAGATTATCAAGGCTTAGGCATTGCCAAAATCAACGGCAAAACTTGGTTTATCGAAAATGCCCTGCCTGATGAGCAAGTGGAATTTAAAGTGTTGGAAGAAAAACGCCAATATGGACGTGGACAAGCGGTTAAAATTCTCAAAAAATCTGCAAATCGGCGAATGCCAAGTTGCGAACTTTACGGACAATGCGGTGGCTGCCAAATGCAGCATATTTCGCTTGAATTGCAACGTGAGACAAAGCAACAGGCATTATTTCAACGCTTACAGAAATTGCAACCCCACACTATTGATGTTCAGCCGATGATTATCGGACACGATAAACACTACCGCCGCCGGGCAAAATTAAGCATTGCGATTCAACAGGGAAAGGTAGTAATCGGCTTTCGTTTGCAAAATTCCAACCAAATTATACCGCTTGCACACTGTGAAGTGCTGGTTGAACCGCTTGCCAATTTGCTCCCCAAATTAAAACACCTGATTGAAAACTGGCAACAGCCGAAAAAATTGGGGCATATTGAGCTGGTAAGTGCGGATAATACCATTGCCCTATTTTTCCGCCATTTAGGGGCATTATCGGCACAAGATAACCACAATTTGCGTCAATTCGCTACACAAGAGCAATTATCTCTTTTTGTGATGACGGAAGAAAACCGCATTGAGCATCTGTGCGGTGAACGCCCGTATTATCAAATTCAGGGTCTAAAGTTGCATTTTTCAATTCGGGATTTTATTCAGGTGAATGCCACGCTCAATGAAAAAATGGTGGAAAAAGCCCTTGAGTGGCTGGAATTATCCAGCCAAGATCGAGTGTTAGATCTCTTCTGTGGAATGGGGAATTTTACCTTGCCTATTGCTCAGCGAGCGAAATCGGTAGTAGGTGTGGAAGGGGTTGAACCAATGGTGCAACAAGCCCGAGAGAATGCGGTGACAAGCGGTCTAAAAAATGTGGAATTTTACCAAACCAATTTAGATGAGCCTTTTGCCGACAAACCTTGGGCAAAAGAGCCGTTTAACAAAGTGTTACTCGACCCGGCACGCAACGGGGCATTATTTTGCCTAGACCATTTAGCTTCGCTCAATCCTGAGCGGATTGTTTATGTTTCGTGCAATCCGGCAACACTGGTGCGAGATGCCGAAAAGCTATTGCAATTAGGCTACCGACTGGAAAAAGCAGCAATGATTGATATGTTCCCGCACACAGGGCATTTGGAATCTATTTCGTTGTTTTTAAAATCTTCGTAGGTTGAGTTATATATACTTGTTGGGTTTTCCCCGATGGTGCGAGCGTCCACGCTCGTACCACACAAGCGGTTAATTCTGCCTAAAAATTTGCAAAAAATGTACTATTATTAACCGCTTGTAGAAATTTGTTGGGTTTTCGCAAGCTAACCCCAACCTAGTTATCGCTTATAACACAGAAAATAATACACCACACCGGCTAACATAACGCACAATGCCATTGCCAAAAGCATTGGGGCTGCACTGGTTACAGCGATATGTGAAAGCCCTGCTCCAACAAGGGAAGCGACACCAAAACGAGCCGTACCGGCTACCCCGTTAGCCGTGCCTGCCATTTGCGGAAATTGCTCTAAAATAGCGGCACTGGCATTACTGCCAATAGTGGAAAGCATTCCGATATAAAGCGGAATACCGATTGCCATTGCCCAGAAGCCTAAATCAAAAATCGCCACCAAAGCCAGCCAAATGCCTGCTAATACTTGCATACCTAAGGCAATTCGCAACATCGTTTCAGAGCCGACTTTCACCACCATTTTGCTGTTAATCGCCGTCATCGTTACCATCACAATCATATTCAGCCCGAAGAAATAGCCGAAATGTTCTTGCGACACGCCATAAAGCCCAATATAGACAATCGAGCCTGAGGTTAAAAAACAGAAAATACCAGCAAAGGTTAAGCCGCCAATCAGCACATAACCAAGAGTAGGCTTATGTTTCAGTAAGGTGGCAAAATTGCTTAAAGTTTTGGCAAAACTTAACGGCAGGCGTTTTTCGGGGGCTAATGTTTCAGGGATTTTCCAACTGATTAAGACCACGCACAAAATCCCCATCGCCACTAACACATAGAAAATTGAGTGCCAGTGGAAATATTTGGCAATATAACCGCCAACAATCGGTGCAAGCAATGGGGCAAGCATAGAAATAATCATAATAACCGACATCAATCTGGCAAATAAATTACGCTCAAACAGATCTCTCACTAATGCTCCCAGCACCACCGCCGGGGCTGCCGCACATAAGCCCTGTACTAACCTTAGCAGGTAAAATGTTTCAATATTCTGAACTTGGGTCAGAAAATAAGCGGCAATCGCCGAGCCGACTAATCCGATTAAAATAATGATTTTCCGCCCAAAGCTGTCTGCCATCGGCCCCCAGAATAGCTGCCCTGCCCCAAAACCTAAGGTAAACACCGCCAAGGTGGTTTGCACTTTTTCTTGCGAAACCGCCAAGTCACGGGCAATGTCTAAAAATGAGGGCAAATACATATCAATGGCTAATGGTGGCAACATTGCCATCATACCTAATATGATGAAAAAGCTCAGGCTTGGTCTTCTACTTTCCATTAAAACTGGCTATCTCCTCTGAAGTGAGCGGGCGGAATTCACCTTCTTCCAACGTTTCATCTAACACCACATCGCCAATTCGCCAGCGATGCAATGCCTCGACTTTATTCCCAAGGGCGGCAAACATTCGCTTAACTTGATGATAACGCCCCTCACTAATGGTTAAATTCACATTGTAATCGTCTAAAATTTCAAGTTGAGCCGGCAAGGTTGGCTCTTTCTCGCCACGCAGTAAAATTCCTTCTGCCAACTGCTGTGCATAAAAATCTTCCACCGGATCAGCAAGGGTCACTAAGTAGGTCTTTTCACAATGGTGCTTGGGCGAGGTAATACGGTGCGACCATTTGCCGTCATCGGTTAACAGTACCAGCCCTGTGGTATCCACATCTAACCGCCCTGCAGTATGCAGCTTGGTCATTAACGGATAATCAAAGAATTGAAATACCGTTGGGTACTCGCCATCATCGTGCGAACAAATATAGCCCTGTGGCTTATAGAGCATAAAATACTGCCCCTCTTCCACCCACTCTAATTTCTGATCTTCGTAATAAATTTCATCTTCTTGGCTGATTTTTGCCGCACCACTTTTTTCAATGTTGCCGTTTACCATCACCATGCCACTTTTCAGCACTTTAGCTGCCTGTGAACGGGTTAAACCGGTATTCTCGGCGATAAATTTGTCTAAACGCATATTATTTTTATACCATAAATTACTTTCCCCTCTCCCCTCGTGGGAGAGGGGAAATGTGCAAACTTTTTTAGAAAAATGACCGCTTCCCCTCTCTCTGCTTATTTCGCTGAACGCTCATAAGCGGTCTCTCTCCCACAAGGGGAGAGAGTGTTTAATTGGGAGATTATACCACAACTTCCCTCACAAATTCGCTCTCTAGTCCAACCAACGGCAAGCTTGAACCGTGCCAATCTCGCAATAATTGGTGTTGCATTAAATTTAACGTATCCAACCCCGGCACACTGTTTGGGGTGTATTGTTGGGCGATACGAGCCAGTTGGGTTAAGCCTAAACTGCTCTCAAGGCTTGAGCTAATCACTGCTGCTAATCCTTGCTTCTGTGCTTGTTGAATTAAATTCACGCATTTTTCAAGCGAGCCAACCAGCGTAGGTTTAATGATAATAGCGGTCAAATTTGGCTCTTTTTTTACCAAAAAATTTGCCTCTCGCACCGTTTCATCCCACGCAATCGCAATGTCGGTTTGTGAGGCAAATTGGCGAGAAAGCTCCGGAGTTTGGCAAGGTTCTTCGATAAATTGGATACGGGGTTTATGTTCATTTGCAATTTTTTCAGCAAATTTAACCGCTTGTTCTAAGCTCCAAAGACGGTTGGCATCAAGCCTTAGGCGTAAATTCGGGAAAGTTTGCAACAGCAAATTTGCCTGCTCGCCTTCCTGTTCAGGATTGAGACCGATTTTAAGTTTACCGATTGGGGTCGTATGTTGGCTAAATGCCGTGTGTAACTTTTCCAAATCGCCATAGCACAGCACCGCCGATTGGTTATTCGCTTGCTCGCCTAATTCATTATTCAATTCCGCCAACGCACAGCTTAGCCCAAAAGCAACGGACGGGAAAAGCTGCTCTAACGTTTCAGGCTCTTCCTTCTGCCACGCCTTTAACCAATTCACAGCTTGGTTTTCAGCTTGTTCTAGGCTCTCTTGGCTAAAACTTGGAAGCGGTGCAATTTCTCCCCAGCCGACTTTCTCCTGTTCTTGCAAGCACACCAACAATCCTTGTCGTTCTTTCAAAAGTTGCTTGCGTAACACTACGCCGCTTTGAATGGGTAGTTGGTAGCGGTATAACTTTACTTTTCGCATACTATTTTATCCAAAATAGGTTTAGAGGCGAAACATCTTTCGCACACATCATAATTGGGGAAATTGAGGCGAAAAATGTTTCGCCTCTAGCACATCATATTCTACCGCTTGTTAGCCCAAAGCCCTAATAAATTCACGCCAACTGGTAAACCTGCCACTTTTGGGCTAAAATAGACGGCAATTTTTACCCTAATTTTAATGAGAAAAAGAATGACTAACCAAAAACGAAAAATGCTTGTTACTTGTGCCTTGCCCTATGCTAACGGTGCAATTCATTTAGGTCATATGCTTGAACATATTCAAGCAGATATTTGGGTGCGTTTTCAACGTATGCGTGGCAATGAAGTCCACTTTGTCTGTGCCGATGATGCCCACGGCACGCCTATTATGCTTAATGCCGATAAATTAGGCATTACCCCTGAGCAGTTAATCGAAAAAGCCAAAGCCGATCACGAAGCGGATTTTGCCGGTTTTAATATCAGCTTTGATAATTACCATTCCACCCACAGCGAAGAGAACCGCCAAATCACCACCGATATTTATAAAACCTTAAAAGCGAACGGTTTTATTAAAAGCAAAGTGATTTCGCAGCTGTTCGACCCTGAAAAAAATATGTTCTTGCCGGATCGCTTTGTGAAAGGCACTTGCCCGAAATGTAAAGCCGAAGATCAATATGGTGATAACTGCGAAGTCTGTGCCTCTACCTACAGCCCGATGGATTTAATCAACCCTCGCTCGGCAGTTTCTGGAGCGACACCAGTGGTAAAAGAATCGGAACATTTCTTTTTTGACCTGCCAAGCTTTGAGGGAATGTTGAAAGAGTGGACTCGCTCCGGCTCACTCCAACCTGAAATTGCCAATAAAATGCAAGAATGGTTTGAAAGTGGCTTACAACAATGGGACATCAGCCGTGATGCCCCTTATTTCGGTTTTGAAATTCCGGACGCAGAAAACAAATTCTTCTACGTTTGGTTAGATGCCCCTATTGGTTATATGGCATCGTTTAAAAATTTATGCGACCGTGCAGGCATTGATTTTGATAAGTTTTGGCAAAAAGATTCTACCACCGAGCTTTATCACTTCATCGGTAAAGATATTGTTTACTTCCACAGTTTGTTCTGGCCGGCAATGTTGGAAGGCAGCGGCTACCGCAAACCGACCAATGTGTTTGCTCACGGTTATGTGACGGTGGACGGGGCGAAAATGTCGAAATCTCGTGGCACGTTCATTCAAGCTAACACCTATTTAAAACATCTCGATCCTGAATGTTTACGCTATTACTATGCGGCAAAATTAAACGATCGCATTGAAGATTTAGATTTTAATTTAGACGACTTCGTGCAACGTGTAAACAGCGATATCGTAAACAAATTAGTGAATCTTGCTTCTCGCAACGCCGGTTTTATCGCTAAACGCTTTGACGGTAAATTAGCCGAAAAATTAGATGACGAAGCATTATTCAATGAATTTACCGCTCAAGCGGAAACCATTGCGAATTTCTATGAAAACCGTGAATTTAATAAAGCTATTCGTGCCATTATGGAATTAACCGATAAAGCCAATAAATACATTGACGACAAAGCCCCTTGGGTCATCGCCAAAGAAGAGGGCAAAGAGGCTGAATTACAAGCGGTTTGTTCAATGGGCATTGAGCTATTCCGTGTGCTAATGAGCTACTTAAAACCGGTGTTACCAAAACTGGCAGAACGTGCCGAAGCATTCTTACAAAGCGAATTACGTTGGGATAATATCGCTACCCCATTATTCGGGCATACCGTGGCACCGTTTAAATCGCTATTCTCACGCCTTGAGAAAAAACAGATTGATGCAGTTATTGATGAAACCAAAGCCTTATTTGCAGAGGCGAATAAGAAAACCGAAAACCAAACCAAAGGAACACAAAAAGTGGAACAACAAGCGCTCGAAAAACAAGAAAATATTGCAGTTGAGCCAATCAGCCCTGAAATTACGATTGATGATTTCGCTAAATTAGATTTGCGTGCAGCCAAAGTATTGAACTGCGAGGCAGTGCCGAAATCAGACAAAATGTTACGTTTTGAGCTGGATTTAGGTGATCACCAACGCCAAGTGTTCTCCGGCATTAAAGCGGCCTACCCAAATCCGGAAGCACTTATCGGGCGTTTTGTGATTGTAATTGCCAACCTTGCTCCACGCAAAATGTCGTTCGGTATGTCGGAAGGAATGATTTTATCTGCCGGCACAGGCGGTGCGAACCTATTCTTATTAGATGCAGACAGCGGTGTTCAGCCAGGAATGCAAGTTAAATAGGAGAAGATGATGATTCAACAAACGCTTTCTATTATTAAGCCGGATGCTACACGCCGTAATTTAATCGGCAAAATTTTGGCTCAATTGGAAGAAAACGGGCTGACTATCAAAGCTCTAAAAAAAGTACATCTTACCCGTGAGCAAGCGGAAGGATTTTATGCGGAACACAAAGGCAAAGATTTCTTTGAGCCGTTAGTGGAATTTATGACATCAGGATCTATTGTCGTTTCTGTACTGGAAGGGGAAAATGCGATCAACCATTATCGTGCATTAATGGGAGCAACCAATCCGGATAACCGTGAAAAAGGCACAATTCGTGATCTTTACGCCTTAAGTATGCGTGAAAATTCAGTACACGGCTCAGATTCAGAAGAGTCGGCAAAACGTGAGATTGCGTACTTCTTTGTGCCGAGTGAGATTGTTTAATAAAGTAGGGGCGAAAAATTTTTCGCCCCACTATTGTAATTCGCCCCTAGCGTAGATTAAATATATTCCACACCCACAATGTCAAACTCAACTTTACCGCCCGGTGTGGTAATGCTGACCGAATCGTCCACTTCTTTGCCGATTAAACCACGAGCAATCGGGGAATTCACTGAAATTAAGCCCTCTTTAATATTGGCTTCATCATCACCCACAATGCGGTAAGTGACTTCTTCATCAGTATCGGCATTCACTAACTGCACCGTTGCCCCAAAAATTACTTTGCCGTTGTTTGCCATTTTAGTGACGTCAATAATTTGAGCATTGCCCAATTTGCCTTCGATTTCTTGAATCCGCCCTTCGCAGAAACCTTGTTGTTCACGGGCTGCGTGATACTCAGCGTTCTCTTTTAAATCACCGTGTTCACGGGCTTCTGCAATCGCATCAATAATTTGAGGACGACGCACATTTTTTAAAAAATCCAATTCTTCACGCAGTTGCTCTGCACCACGCACCGTCATAGGAATTTGTTTCATTAAATCTATTTCCTTACTAAAAATTATCGGTTTACGAATTAAAACGAAAGGGCTATTATTCAATTTCTCACTAAAAATTTCAACTCCCCTTTTATTATGATTTTTAAAAATTTCACTCGTGCTTTTTTAAATAAATTTATCTTATCTACACTCCTGATTCCAAGCATTACACAGGCTGAAATTAATACCGAAGAATTATTAAACACCTTGCCTGCCGGCACTTCTGTTAGCTTTATTGCTAAAAATTTAGACACTAATCAAATCGTCACCCAATACCAAAGTGATATTTTTATGCTACCTGCCAGCACTCAAAAAGTCTTTACGGCATTGGCAGCTAAATTAACCTTAACCGATGATTTCCGCTTTCAAACTGCCCTCTTAACCAACGGAAAAATAGAAAACGGAGTGTTAAAAGGCAATTTAATTGCCCGTTTTAGTGGCGACCCTGAGCTTACAAGCGGTCAAATTTACCAATTAATGAGCAAATTAAAGCAACAAGGCATCAACAAAATTGAAGGAGATTTAATTTTAGACACGTCGGTTTTTGCCAGCCACGACAAAGCCTCCGGTTGGATTTGGAACGACTTAACAATGTGCTTTAACGCCCCACCTGCGGCAATTAATGTGGATCACAACTGTTTTTATGTCACCTTAAATGCCGACCAACCCATTGGCGAATTTGCTAAAGTGAATGTGCCGTCCGCTTATCCGGTGCAGATGTTTAGCTCTGCTTATATTGTCGAGCCGAAAGAAGCCCCTTTTTGCCAACTTGATGTAGTGGTTCACGATAACAACCGCTACCAAATCAAAGGCTGTATGGCTCGCCAGTCTCAACCGTTTGGCTTAAGTTTTTCGGTGCAAGACCCAACCAATTATGGGGCAAATATGCTTAAAGCCCAGTTAAAAAGCCTTAAAATTGCCTTTAACGGGCAAGTAAAAGAGCCACTCACTGCCCAAAACGGCACGCTACTTGCCGAGCATTATTCCGAGTCTTTGCCGGTATTATTGAAGAAAATGATGAAAAAATCGGATAACCAAATTGCCGATGCTCTATTTAGAACCATTGCCAACAAGCAACACAACCGCCCGGCATCGTTCCAATTAGGTAGTTATGTGATTCGCCAGTTATTAAAAACCAAAGCCAATATTGATTTTAAAAACAGCGTAGTGGCTGATGGCTCAGGGCTTTCCCGCCATAATCAAGTCAGCAGCCGAACAATGCTGGAAACCCTTGAATATATCGCCCAAAACGAAGAAAGCTTAAAACTGTTTGAAACCTTCCCGATTGCAGGCGTGGACGGTACTATTTCCGGCAGAGGCTCTATTTCAACCGAACCGCTTGCCAAAAACCTAGTTGCCAAAACCGGCTCGCTGAAAGGGGTTTACAACCTTGCCGGCTTTATGAAAAACGCCCGTGGCGAACGCATTGCTTTTGTGCAATTTATTAACGGCTATTCCACCGGAGAGCTGGAAAGCAAAACTAAGCGAGCTCCGCTTAATACATTTGAAAATAAGTTTTATATGGCGTTGTTTAATGAATAGGACTTATATTTTGTGTGACGGAGTGTTAAAATGTAGCCACTTCACTACAAAAAGGAGGTACAAATGACTATTATGACCAGCAGAGAGTTTAATCAGCACTTAAGCCAAGCACAAAAGGCAGCACAATTTTCACCTGTAATTATCACTAATCGAGGTGAACCGGCTTTTGTATTAATGAGTTATACCGAATATCAAAAGACGCATATAAAGCCTGTCAGAAGTGCTTTAGAAGCACTAACACCAATAGACAACGAAGATATTGAGTTAGTCTTACAACCTCGCAGTACGAATCGAAGAAAGCTCTCTATTTTTGAGGATGAATAATGTATTTACTTGATACCAATATCATTAGCGAAATCCGAAAAATCAATACAGGCAAAGCCAATCAGGGGGTTATTGATTGGCTTTCCGCCGTTCCAGGAAATCAACTCTATACAAATGCAATCGTATTAATGGAATTAGAACGAGGTGTATCGGCAAAAGAGCGTAAAGATAAACAGCAAGGGGCGATATTACGCAAATGGTTAGAGCAAGTGATTAAACCGTTTTTTGCACAGAGAACGCTCACGATTGATGCACAAACCTCTCAAGTGTGTGCCAAACTACACATTCCGGATCACGCCCCTGAAAATGATGCATGGATTGCGGCAAATGCAATTCAGCATAATTTTATTTTAGTCACACACAATACGAATAATTTTGCCCGTACAGGCGTAAAGCTACTCGATCCATTTAAAAGCTAAACACAAGCGGTCGTAAATTTTTAACATTTTACGACCGCTTGTTCTTTTCTAAGCCATTAAATCTTGATGGTTTCGTTGCATTTTCACCTCAATATAACTACAACTTGGCTTGATTTTCAGGCCTTTTTCTTGAGCAAACGCAATTAAAGCATTGTAAAGCTCTCCTGCAATACCTTTACCTTGAAAAGCATCATCCACTCGGGTGCTGTAAGCATCAATCACGTTCTCTTTTATATAGCGATAACGTAATGTGCCTGCTTTTAGGTTGTTTTCGGTAAAATAGTCAAATGTGAAATCTGCTAAATTGTGGTTAATCATAGTTCCTCCTATTCTTTTTCCGCTATTCTACCCGCTTTAATCACGAGTGCAAGCGGTCGCTTTTGCAGAAAAATTTGCAAAAATAACCGCTTGCAGATGAAAAAAGCAAACGTTTGCGTTATAATCTTTGCCGTTTATTTTCACGTTAACACTCATTTTAAGGAATTTAAAAATGGCGATTCAACAGGCGTTATTAAGTGTGTCTGATAAAAAAGGCATTGTCGAATTTGCTCGTGGGCTATCGGCTCGTGGGGTTAAACTACTCTCTACGGGCGGAACTGCAAAATTACTGGCTGAAGCCGGTTTGCCTGTAACAGAAGTATCCGATTACACCGGTTTTCCTGAAATGATGGACGGGCGTGTAAAAACCCTGCACCCGAAAGTGCACGGCGGGATTTTAGGTCGCCGTGGTACTGATGATGAAGTGATGAACCAACACGGCATTGAACGAATTGATATGGTAGTCGTAAACCTCTACCCTTTTGCTCAAACAGTGGCCAATCCAAATTGTAGCCTTGAAGATGCGGTAGAAAATATTGATATCGGAGGCCCGACAATGGTGCGTTCTGCGGCGAAAAATCATAAAGATGTGGCGATTGTAGTCAATAGCAATGATTTTGATGCCATTCTTGCTGAAATGGATCAACATCAAAACAGTTTAACTTTAGAAACCCGTTTTAATCTTGCCATTAAAGCGTTTGAGCATACCGCCCAATACGATTCAATGATTGCAAACTATTTCGGGCAAAAAGTACCACCTTATCAAGGTGCAGAGGAAGAAAATTTAACCCAACCGAGTGGACAATTCCCTCGTACCTTAAACCTCAATTTTGTGCGTAAACAAACGATGCGTTATGGCGAAAATTCGCATCAAAACGCTGCATTCTATGTGGAAAACGAATTAAAAGAAGCCTCTGTTTCCACCGCCAAACAATTACAAGGCAAAGCCCTTTCGTATAATAATATTGCGGATACCGATGCCGCTTTGGAGTGTGTGAAAGAATTTAGCGAGCCTGCTTGTGTGATTGTAAAACACGCCAACCCTTGTGGTGTTGCGTTAGGTAAAAATATTTTAGATGCCTACAACCGTGCTTACCAAACCGACCCGACATCTGCTTTCGGTGGCATTATTGCCTTTAACCGTGAATTAGACGGTGAAACCGCTCAAACCATTGCAGACCGTCAATTTGTTGAAGTGATTATTGCACCAACCGTCTCAGTTGCTGCTAAAGAAGTATTAGCCGCTAAGAAAAATGTGCGTGTACTTGAGTGTGGTGAATTTACCTTGGCTCAAAAACGCTTAGATTTCAAACGGGTAAACGGCGGATTATTAGTGCAAGATGCTGATCAAGGTTCTGTTTCTATTGAGGATTTACAAGTGGTTTCAGAGCGTAAACCAACCGAAACTGAACTGAAAGACTTATTATTCTGCTGGAAAGTAGCGAAATATGTGAAATCGAATGCGATTGTATATGCGAAAGATGGGCAAACTATCGGTATCGGTGCAGGGCAGATGAGTCGTGTTTATTCCGCCAAAATTGCCGGTATTAAAGCCGAAGATGAAGGCTTGCAAGTTACCGGCTGTGTAATGGCTTCCGATGCGTTCTTCCCGTTCCGTGATGGTATTGATGCTGCCGCAAAAGTTGGGATTACTTGTGTGATTCACCCAGGTGGTTCAATGCGTGATCAGGAAGTGATTGATGCTGCCAACGAACACGGTATGGCAATGGTGCTGACAGGTATGAGACATTTCCGTCACTAATTTTTCAAACTAAAGGCTATCTTACATTGATAAGATAGCCTTTTTCATTGATTAATCACAAGGTAAAATTTTGATTGCTAAACCACCTGTTGAGGTTTCACGGTATTTTGCATTCATATCTTTGCCGGTTTCATACATTGTTTCAATGACTTTATCCAAACTAACGTGAGGTAAGGAAGTACGGCGTAGTGCCATTCTGCTGGCATTAATCGCTTTGACGGAGGCGATTGCATTTCTTTCAATACAAGGCACCTGAACCTGCCCACCAACCGGGTCACAAGTTAAACCTAAGTTATGCTCCATTGCAATTTCTGCTGCCATACATACCTGTTCAGCAGTACCGCCCATAATTTCCGTTAATCCTGCCGCCGCCATCGAACAAGCAACACCAACTTCTCCTTGGCAGCCCACTTCAGCACCAGAAATAGAGGCATTCATTTTGTATAACGAACCAATCACACTGGTAGTCAATAAATAACGCTCAATAGTATCTTGATTAAGCTGTGCAATAAATTTTTGGTAGTACGCCAAAACTGCCGGCACAATACCACAAGCCCCATTGGTAGGTGCGGTGACTACTCGTCCACCGGCTGCATTTTCTTCATTGACTGCAAGCGCATACATATTCACCCAATCAATAATTTGCATTGGGTCGGTATTAAATTTACTGTTTGCCTCCAGCATTCTGCGTAACCCACTGGCACGGCGTACTACTTTCAATGGGCCCGGTAGTAACCCTTCCGTATTCAGACCACGCTCAATACAGGCTTCCATTGTTTTCCAGATCATCGCCAAATAATCTGAAATTTCTGCTTTACTACGCAACGCAAGCTCATTTTTCCAGACCAAAGAAGAAAGCGGTAATCCGTTATTCTTACAATGAGCCAGTAAATCTGCAGCATTATGATATGGAAACGGAACAGAGAGATCTGAATTTTTAACTTGCTCAAAATTAGCTTCATCAACAATAAAACCACCACCAATAGAATAATAGGTATTTTCAAATAACAGCTCTTCACCGCTCAAGGCACTGAATTTCACGCCGTTTTCGTGGCGAGGTAAGAAATCTCGATGAAACGGCATATCTGCATAAAAATCAAACTGAATGGTTTTAGGTTCTATGCTGTTTTCTGCAATAGTAAGCTGTTGATTTTGTTTTAGATTTTCAATAGTTTGCTCAATACGTTCAATATCCACATTATGAGGCAAATACCCCATTAATCCCATTATGATGGCAATATCCGTATTATGTCCTCGCCCGGTGAGTGATAATGAACCATATACATCTACCCGCAAGCGGTCAATTTTGTTTAAAAATTTGCGATTTTGTAACTCATCAACAAATTCCTTTGCAGCTTTCATCGGCCCCACTGTGTGGGAACTGGAAGGCCCAATTCCCACTTTAAACATATCAAATACACTAATCATAAACACAAATTCACATAGAAAATAAAAGGGCGTATTCTACATTGATTTTAGAAAGATTACAGTAACCCATATACTATTGCTGAAATAGCAATACAGCCCATCACCAGCACAAATAAATGCCCAGATTCACCTTTGAAACGAGCAAGTGCAGGCACTTTATAAACCGCATAGACAGGCATAATAAACAAGATCATCGCAATAATCGGCCCACCTAGGCTTTCAATAAACCCTAAAATGCTTGGATTAATGGTCGCAACAATCCATAAAATGATTAAAAAAGTAATAGCGGTAATTTTGCGGAATTTGCTTGGCTCAATCGGCTCTTTACGCATTTGATTAACCAATCCTTCTAACCCCTCGCGCGCACCTAAATAATGCCCAAAGAAAGAGCTACCAATCGCCAAAAAAGCAACCAACGGTCCAAAATAGGAAATAATCGGATTATCAAATTTATTCGCAAGGTAAGAAAGAATCGAAATATTTTGTACCTTAGCTTGTGCTAATTCTTCAGGTGTCAAAGTTAATACACAGCTAAATACAAAGAACATTACAAACAATACTAAGATAGAGGCAGTAGAACGTAATACTTTAGCTGATTCAATTTCAGCCGTCTTGTCATCTTGGTAATATTTCTGTTGAGAAAGTGCAAAAGAAGAAATTGCCGGCGAATGGTTAAAAGCAAAGACTAAAACAGGAATAGTCAGCCAAAGTGTAGTAAAGAAGTCTCCTGTAGTTGGCATTTGCTGTAAGGCAGCTGTATTCCACTGTGGAATTAAATAAATAGATAAGCCCAATAAAATCAACACTAATGGATACACAAGACAAGTTGTGATTTTTAACATGACTTGCTCACTTAATAACATTACTCCGATCATAGCAGCTATTAGCATAAACGATAATACAGCCCTAGATGGTGGCGCGATATGAAGCTGATTCTCCATAAAAGAACTCACGGTATTGGTAATACCTACACCATAAATCAGTAAAATCGGAAAAATGGCAAAGAAGTACAGTAGCGTGATCAATTTACCAGCCTGTTCACCAAAATGTTCACGAACAACAGCCGTAATATCGCTCCCTTTGTATTTTGAAGAAAGCACAAAACGTGTTAAGCCACGGTGAGCTAAATATGTCATTGGTCCAACTAACAAAGTCATAATAATAAGTGGGTAGAACCCACCCATACCTGCATTAATTGGCAAAAATAAAACGCCGGCTCCTACCGCAGTACCAAATAAATTTAGTACCCAAGTAAGAGAAAAACGTTGAGATTGAGTGGCCATAACTTCTCCTTAAACAAGTATCTAAAAAATAATTATCCGTATATTAGATCCAGAAAAAAGGAAGACAACGGATTTTTAACTATTTTTTGATCAAACTAGAAAAAGCAGAAAAAATAGTATTTCTGGCGAACAAAATTCAATCAAACAGAATTAAATTTCACTTAAATTAAAGAAATTTAGCATTTTATTTTTATGAGGAAATTTCTTTTAGATATGAAAAAACCGGTTAGAATTAACTTAACCGGTTTCAAATTTGATTTGCAAAAAATAACTAAATTAAGCCCGCTTGTTGTAATGCTTTTAACACTACAGGCTGTGCTGATTCAGACAGTGTGGTAAGCGGTAAACGTAAATTAGGTTCACTAATTAACCCTAATTTGTAAGCTGCCCATTTCACTGGAATCGGGTTAGATTCCACAAATAAGTCATGGTGTAACGCCATTAAGCGGTTATTAATTTCTTCTGCTTCAGAAAATTTGCCGGCAAGAGCTAACTCACACATTTTTGCCATATCAGCAGCAGCAACATTATTGGTGACCGAGATCACCCCTTGACCACCTAATTTCATAGACTCAAAACCGGTAGCATCATCACCACTCAAGAAAATAAAATCTTCACCGGCTAATTGCTTAATTAAAGGTAAGCGGCTTAAATCACCAGTTGCTTCTTTCACAGCAACAATATTCTCAATTTTCGCTAAGCGACCGATTGTTTCAGGTTTTAAATCACTCCCTGTCCGCCCCGGCACATTATACAGAATTTGTGGTAAATCTGTACTTTCTGCAATCGCTTTGTAGTGTAAGTACATCCCCTCTTGCGTTGGCTTGTTGTAATAAGGCACTACACTTAAACAACCAGCTACACCACTGTTTGCTAATAATTTAGTCATAGTGATAGCTTCACTGGTCGCATTAGAACCGGTTCCTGCAATAATTGGAATACGTCCATCAGCAAATTCAACCGTTTTCTTAATCACCTTAACATTTTCATCAATGCTTAATGTGGTAGATTCACCTGTTGTACCAACAGATACAATAGCGTGAGAACCTGCTTGAATATGATACTCAACTAATTTTTTTAAATCCTGATAATCTACCTCACCATGAGTCATTGGTGTAACTAATGCTACGATACTACCGTGAAATAAAGGGGTCGCCATAATCATCTCCTGTATTTTTTTATTATGCTTGATAACATTGCTAGATTGCAAAATTCAGCTTAAATATGCAAGCACTTTTTTGAAATTATTTAAAATTAATCATATAGGCTTTGATCACCTTCATTTGGGCGAGTTTTAAAACGGCGATGTAGCCACATATATTGAGTTAGCGCAGCCATAATTTCACGTTCTACCACCCGATTCATTAAAATAGCCGTTTCAACTTCATTTTGACATTGACTAAAATCAACGGCAGGACTGACTTTTACTGTGTAGCCTGAATAGTCCAAATTTCGCATCGGGCTAAACGGGATCACTAAACTCTTTGGGGCAGAACGAAGTAACATATAACTACCCGCAGTAGTACAAGTTTCCTCCACTGCAAAAAATGGTACAAAAACGCTATTTCGTCTTCCATAATCGTGATCAGGCGCATACCATATCATCTCGCCATTTTTTAAAGCTCGAATCATTCCACGCACATCTTTACGGTCTAACATTGCTTTATTTGAGCGAACACGTCCTCGAAACTGTATCCAATCTAATAATGGATTATCATTCGGTCGATAAACCCCTACTCCTTGATGATGCAGCCCAATAATTCTTGCACCGAGTTCTAAAGTCAGAAAATGCACCCCTACAAGTAAAATACCCCTTTCCTGATCACGCTGTGTTAAATGCTCTAGCCCTTCGATTTTAGACCATTTAAGAATACGTTTATCCGACCAAAACCAAGCCATACCGGTTTCAATAATCGCCATTCCAACCGATTTCATATTTTCTTCGACTAATTCCTCTACTTTCTCAGCAGAGTAATGGGGAAAACAGAGCTCTAAATTACGGCGAGCAATACGCATACGACGTTTACCAAAACCCAATTTAGTAAACAATTTACCTAGTCCCAGACCAATTTTTACTAAAATAGGATAAGGCAAACATAAAATTAACTTAAAAACACCTAAACCGAGCCACAATCCCCAATATTTAGGGTGTAAAAATTGTGTCTGGAATGGAGGTAACTGTTTTTTCTCACTCATTAATTATTCTCACATACTAGATTATGATTACATTATAGCTAAAAACTGCTAAAAGTGTTAAGTAGATCAAATTTTTGGAAACTTATTTCATTTTTCACTTGAATTTTTGGAGTGATGAGCATATTTTGGTTATTAGAATATCAACGGCAAAAGCCTTAACTAAACAAGAGGAAAATGTTATGTCATTAAATATTTCAAGCAAACAAATGGACATTACCCCTGCAATCCGTACTCATATTGAGGAGCGTTTAGCTAAGTTAGAAAAATACCACACCCAATTGATAAACCCACATTTTATGCTGATAAAACAACCTAACTCATTCCAAGTTGAAGCAACAATTGGCACCCCTTTAGGTGATTTAGTCGCTAAAGCTGAACATGAAGATTTATATACTGCAATTTTTGATGTTAAGAAGAAATTAGAAGGTCAGTTAATTAAACTAAAAGAGAAAAATGAACATTGATGTTTAAACTTTACATCTAATAATAAGGGCTAAATGAGAGATATCATTTAGCCCTATTTTTTATTCCAAGAGTAAGCGGTAAAATTTACCGTATTTTTCGCAAAAATATACCTTATTGAACAATTGTTCAATAAGGTATATATATTATTAGCTTCTTAGAATTCGAAGCTTTTTGTTATTGTGCAGCCTGCTGAATTTTATCGCCCGCTTTTTCAACATCCTTACCAACACCATCAACGGTATTACACGCAGTCAAGAAAGTTGCAGCTGCTAAAATAGTTAATACTAATTTTTTCATAGAAAGCTCCTTTTTTGTTGTTTACTTATGAAAACGATTTCAATATAGCAACTTTACATTATTTAAGCAACACCTAAACTTAATAATCTAATTGATCTTTATAAAGCTCATAATCCGCTTTTAGTGCCTGAATCAATTCAATAAAATCATCAGGTAACGGGGCGTGCCACTCCATCATTTCACCAGTAATCGGATGCTCTAATCTCAACATTGTGGCGTGTAAGGCTTGGCGTTGGAAGCCTCGTAACACCGATAAAAACGAGTCACTCGCACCTTTAGGTGGGCGAGGTCTACCGCCATAGAGCTGATCACCTAATAATGGGTGAGCAATATGCGCCATATGTACCCGAATTTGGTGAGTACGCCCTGTTTCTAATCTTAAACGTAAACGTGTGTAATTACGAAAACGCTCCATAATACGATAATGCGTAACCGCCGGTTTTCCCATTGGGTGAACAGCCATTGCCGTACGTTTAGTTGGGTGGCGAGCCATTGGCTCATCAACTTTTCCACCCTGTGTCATAATGCCGCTGGCAATCGCTTCATATTCACGGGTAATACGACGTTTTTGTAATGCGGTTACTAAGTGAGTCTGTGCCGGAATGTTTTTAGCCACTACCATTAAGCCTGTCGTGTCTTTATCCAATCGGTGGACAATCCCTGCTCGAGGCACTTCTGCAATCGGTGGATAATAATGTAACAAAGCATTCAGCACTGTACCGTCCGGATTACCAGCCCCTGGGTGAACCACTAAATCCTTCGGTTTATTAATGACGATAATATCGTCATCTTCATACACAATATTTAGTGGAATATCTTGAGGCTCAAAACGAATTTCCTCTTCTATTTCAGCGGTAATTTCAACAGTTTCACCACCAAATACTTTTTCCCTTGCTTTATTCACAATATTACCATTGACTTTCACTAGATCACTTTCAATCCACACTTTAATGCGTGAACGAGAATAGTCCGGAAAAAGTTGTGCCAGAGCCTGATCTAGGCGAGCACCTAGTAAATCTGCAGTAATTTCTGCTGTTAAAATCTTTTGTTGAGTCATTAAACCATAAATCCTAATTAGTCATTTGCTTACTTGCGTGATGTTATATAGAATAGCGAGATGAACTTCATAAGTTATTCTTAGTCAGAGGACATTGTACATTAACTTTTCGTCCTAGACACTTTTTATAGGTAAAACATATGCGTAAATTTAAATCTCTTGCCACATTAGTATTAGCCGGACTGTTTGTTGCAGGTTGTTCAAATTCAAATAAAGAATTAGAACAATCCAACGTTCAAGATCTTTATGGCAAAGGTCAGACCTATTTACAAGATGGAGATTATAATTCTGCCATTCGCTACTTAGAAGCGGTTGGAACCAAAGGAGGCCAATATTCAGGACTTGGTGAGCAAACCCAACTAAGTTTAATTTATGCTCAATATAAAGTTGGCGAATACTACAAAGCACTTGATGCCGCAGAACGTTTTGCTCGCTCTTACCCGAATGCAGCTAATATGGATTACGTATTCTATCTAGCAGGATTATCAAATGCACGTCTAAGTGATAATTTTATTCAAGACTTCTTTGGTGTAAATCGCGCCTCTCGAGCCGTAGATAATGTTCGTAATGCTTACGGTAACTTCCAAACTATTGTACAGCGCTACCCTCAAAGCCAATATGCACAAGATGCTCAAAATTGGATGAATTACTTATTTAACCGTTTAGCGGAACACGAATTAGCCGTTGTTAAATTTTATGATGAACGTAATGCCTATGTGGCTGTAGTAAACCGTATCGAAGAAATGTTGCGTTTTTACCCGAATACACTGGCAACCAAACAAGCATTGCCATACTTAAAAGAAGCATATAAGCAAATGAATATCCCAGATGCAGAGCAAAAAACGGAACTCTTGATCCAAGAATATGAAAGTAAAGAGCTACCGAATCCTGAAAAACCGAAGTATGGCGAACAATTCTAGTCGTACAGAGAATAATGTGAGGGGCGTTCTTCGCCCCTTTTGGTTTTCTAACTTATTTTGACTTCACCCACTATGCGAATTTTAGGTATTGAAACTTCTTGTGATGAAACCGGCGTTGCGATTTACGATGAACAGCAAGGCTTAGTCGCAAACCAGCTCTATAGTCAAATTGATATGCACGCCGATTACGGTGGTGTCGTGCCTGAATTGGCGTCCCGCGACCATATCCGTAAAACATTGCCACTGATTCAAGAAGCCTTAAAAGAGGCCAATCTGCAACCCTCAGATATTGACGGCATTGCCTATACTGCCGGCCCAGGCTTGGTCGGGGCTTTATTGGTCGGCTCAACCATTGCCCGTTCTCTGGCTTATGCTTGGAATGTTCCAGCATTGGGCGTTCACCATATGGAAGGGCATTTACTTGCCCCAATGTTGGAAGAAAATGCCCCTGAATTTCCGTTTGTGGCATTATTGATTTCAGGTGGACACACCCAACTGGTAAAAGTTGACGGCGTCGGGCAATACGAACTACTTGGTGAATCGATTGACGATGCTGCCGGCGAAGCCTTTGATAAAACAGGCAAACTACTCGGTTTAGACTACCCTGCCGGTGTAGCGATGTCGAAATTAGCGGAATCCGGTACGCCGAATCGTTTCAAATTCCCTCGCCCGATGACTGACAGACCGGGACTGGATTTCAGTTTCTCCGGTTTAAAAACCTTTGCTGCGAATACGATTAAAGCCAATCTTAATGAAAATGGCGAACTTGATGAGCAGACCAAATGCGATATCGCCCACGCATTCCAACAAGCCGTGGTTGATACTATTTTAATTAAATGCAAGCGAGCGTTAGAGCAAACCGGCTATAAACGCCTAGTGATGGCAGGGGGCGTGAGTGCCAACAAGCAATTACGTGCCGACCTTGCCGAAATGATGAAAAAATTAAAAGGCGAAGTGTTCTACCCTCGCCCACAATTTTGCACCGACAACGGAGCAATGATTGCCTACACTGGCTTTCTTCGCTTAAAAAACGATGAACAAACCGACTTAAGCATTAGCGTAAAACCCCGCTGGGCTATGACCGAATTACCACCGATTAATTAACCTTTCAAGCGGTGAAATTTCTTGTTAATTTTGCAAAAATTTAATCAAAAATAACCGCTTGCTATATGATAGATTAAATTTATGAATAATTATGTAATTAGCCTAACCTCCGCACAGGAGCGTAGAAAACATATTGAAGCTGAATTCGGCAAACAAAATATTCCTTTTCAATTTTTCGATGCGATTACGCCGGATTTAATTAAAGAAAAAGCCAAAGCATTTAATATTGACATTTCAAATACAAACTTAACAAAAGGTGAAATAGCCTGTGCTTTGAGTCATATTGCATTATGGCATTTAGCCAAACAACAAAATTTGGATTATATTTGTATTTTTGAAGATGATATTTATTTAGGTAATAATGCATTTGAATTACTAAAAACAAATTATATACCAGAAGACACTCACATTGTTAAATTAGAGACACTGCCATTTGATAGAATAAATCGTTTTAACAAAACCGAGAAATATATATTAAATAGAAAGCTTTTTAAATTAAATAGTAGACATGTTGGTATGGCTGGCTACATATTAACGAACAAGGGAGCAGAATTTTTAATTAATATATTAAAAACACTTAACATTCCTATTGACGACTTAATTTTTGATGAATATTTAAAAATTAAAGAATATAAAGTATTGCAAATGTCTCCTGCTTTATGTGTACAAGATTTTATTTTAAATAGTAAAACTAATTTTAAAAGCTCATTACAGGATGATAGAGCTATTCGTTGTAATAATGAGGATAAAATAAAAAATCAAGCTAAACTTAAAAAGCCTAATTATTTCTTAACAAAAATACAAAAAGAACTTTACAGACCATTTAAACAGCTAAAACAAAAAGTATTTACTACTTATATAACATTCAAATAAGGATACACCAATGAACACAGCACAATTCCACCAAGCCGTAGAGCAAGTATGGCAACAAATTGAAGAAAAAATTGATGACGAAGGATTATCAGTGGACACTGAAATCCAAGGAGCGGTTTGCACCTTAACCTTTGATGATGAATCGCAAATTATCATCAATAAACAAGAGGCAATGTTAGAATTATGGCTTGCCAGCAAATTAGGCGGTTTCCACTTTAAAAATGTAGAAGGCGAATGGGTAACAGATGAAGGTCGCTCGTTCTGGCAACATTTAGAAGAAGCTTTTGCTCGACACGGAGAAAGCGTTTCTTTCTAATACCTAATTGTTAACTAAGACAGCACTCGTCTTTGATGAGTGCTTTATTTTCATTTTAAAAGATACTCGCAGAAGACGAGTATTATCGTAAGTAGCAACCAACTACCAATGAACACCACCGCAATTTCTGTTTTAAATAATATTTTTGGCTATCAAAAATTCCGAGACGGGCAAGAAGAAGTTATCAATGCCGTATTGGAAAATCGTGATTGCCTCGTGATTATGACAACAGGCGGTGGCAAATCTCTATGCTACCAAGTGCCGGCTTTGTGCCTAGACGGCATCACTTTGGTGATTTCTCCGCTGATTTCGTTGATGAAAGACCAGGTGGATCAACTTATCACCAACGGCATTGAAGCAGCTTATCTTAACTCCACTCAAACGCTCGAAGAGCAGCAACTTGTGGAACAAAAAGCCTTATCCGGTCAATTAAAATTACTCTATCTTTCCCCTGAAAAGGTAATGACTCAAGGCTTTTTCCACTTTATTTCGCTATGTAAAATCAGCTTTATTGCGGTTGATGAAGCCCATTGTGTTTCCCAATGGGGGCACGATTTCCGCCCTGAATACACTCTACTGGGTGGCTTACGAAACACTTTTCCGAATGTACCGTTAATGGCTCTCACCGCCACGGCAGATCCGACAACCCGCTCCGATATTCTGCATCATTTACGCTTAAATAGCCCACATATCTATTTAGGCAGCTTTGATCGCCCCAATATTCGCTACACCGTGCAGGAAAAATTTAAACCGCTTGAACAGCTCATTAAATTCATCAGCAAACAGCAAGGCAAAAGCGGGATTGTTTACTGCAACAGCCGTAAAAAAGTGGAAGAAATCACCGAGAAACTTTCTGCCCGTAGAATCAGCGTGATGGGCTATCACGCCGGTATGAGTTTTGAACAACGGGAACGGGTGCAGAATGCGTTTCAGCGTGATGATATTCAAATTGTGGTTGCCACCATTGCGTTTGGTATGGGGATCAACAAATCTAACGTCCGTTTTGTAGTGCATTTCGATTTACCTCGTTCTATCGAATCTTACTACCAAGAAACCGGACGAGCAGGACGAGACGACTTGCCCTCTGAAGCAGTGCTGTTTTACGATCCAAGCGATTACGCTTGGCTACAAAAAATATTATTGGAAGAACCTGAAAGTGAACAACGAAATATAAAACAACATAAATTACAAGCGATTGGCGATTTCGCCGAATCACAAACTTGTCGCCGTTTAGTCTTGCTGAATTACTTTGGAGAACATCGGCAGGAGCAATGCAAAAACTGTGATATTTGTTTAGATCCACCGCAACAATACGATGGATTACTTGATGCCCAAAAAGTGATGTCGGTGATTTATCGCACCGGTCAAATTTTCGGTCAGCACCATATTATTGCGGTATTACGAGGAATGAACAACCTCAAAATTCGCGAGCATCAACACGACCAACTTTCCGTTTATGGTATCGGCAAAGAACAAAGCCAACATTATTGGCAAAATGTGGTTCGGCAACTGATTCATTTAGGGTTGATTATTCAAAATATTGCCAACCATTCTGCTCTGCAATTAACCGAAAGTGCCAGACCGTTTTTGCGTGGAGAAAAGCAACTTCAGCTTGCATTGCCACGTTTAGGTATATCTGCGACGGCATTTGTGCAAAAACAGGCAAGCCACCGCTATGATAAAGACTTATTCGCACGCTTACGTTTTTTACGCAAACAGATCGCTGACCTCGAAAATATTCCACCTTATATCGTATTTAACGATGCGACCTTGCAAGAAATGGCAGAATTTCTCCCGACTTCAAAAGTGGAAATGTTAGAAATTAATGGTGTTGGTGAACGAAAATTTGAACGATTTGGGCAAGCATTTATGAGTTTAATCAAAGAACATCAAAATAACCGAAAATAGGCAGTTAAATAAAGGCTTTATTATTGCATAAGCACTGAAAATCTTATAGAATCCGCACGTTTAGCTGTTTTTTAATCACTTAAAACAAGCAATCTAAAATATTTATACGCTCTCAAGCGGTAAAATTTAAGCAAAAATTTACTAGAAGGAATAAGGCTATTAAACCTGTAAAACGTGTTCAATCAAATCGTGCACATCGTCTTAATGACGAAATTCGTGGCGTAAAAGAAGTTCGCTTAACCGATGAAAATGGCGAACAAGTTGGTATTGTATCACTTCAAGATGCTCTAAATAGAGCAGAAGAAGCTGAATTGGATTTAGTGGAAATCAGCCCAAATGCTGAACCACCGGTTTGTCGTATTATGAACTATGGAAAGTTCATCTACGAAAAAGAGAAAGCAGCAAAAGAACAAAAGAAAAAGCAAAAAGTTGTTCAAGTTAAAGAGATCAAATTCCGTCCTGGAACTGATGATGGCGATTATCAAGTTAAACTTCGTAGCATTATCCGTTTCTTAGAAGATGGGGATAAAGTAAAAATCACAGTGCGTTTCCGTGGTCGTGAAATGGCTCACCAAGAAATCGGTATGGACGTTTTAGAACGTGTCAAAGCAGATACTGCAGAAATTGCAATGGTAGAATCAGCTCCGGGCAAATTGGAAGGTCGCCAAGTTGTGATGGTGATCGCACCTAAGAAGAAATAATTTCGATAAGCACATTGTTTTAATGTGCTTTTTTCTTGATTAAAGCTTAAATTGGCTTGCATAGCGGTTATATTTTCGCTAAAATTCGCAAGCTTTTTTGCCTAGCCAAGAAAGAGAAAATGCTCAACAGGCAAACTCAGCAGCCTGCTTGACTTTTTAACGATGAAAATCGTATAGCGGAGAATAAGTGCTTCCAAGTAATTTTGTTCACAAAATTCGCCTTATTTTCATAATATTTAACAAACAATGCGGAGTTTTTTAAC
The DNA here is from genome assembly GCA_900638155.1 of Mannheimia haemolytica. NCBI lineage: Bacteria > Pseudomonadati > Pseudomonadota > Gammaproteobacteria > Pasteurellales > Pasteurellaceae > Mannheimia > Mannheimia haemolytica. The sequence continues at coordinate 1,863,449 of LR134495.1, forward strand.
AATGCCTAAAATTAAAACAGTACGTGGTGCTGCTAAGCGTTTCAAAAAAACAGCTTCAGGCGGTTTCAAACGTAAACAATCTCACTTACGTCACATTTTGACTAAGAAAACCACTAAACGTAAACGTCAATTGCGTCACAAATCAATGGTAGCGAAAGCTGACCAAGTTTTAGTAGTAGCGTGCTTACCATACGCATAAGCCTTTTAGGTTAGTGTAGTAAAAAGTACGGACGTACGGATAGAATTCTTAGTAAAGGTCGTGATGACGACCACCAATCAAAATAGACAATTTAGGAGATTAAATAATGGCTCGTGTAAAACGTGGTGTTATTGCAAGAGCACGCCATAAGAAAGTTCTTAAGGCTGCTAAAGGTTATTATGGTGCACGTTCACGCGTGTATCGCGTTGCTTTCCAAGCAGTAGTTAAAGCTGCTCAATATGCTTACCGTGACCGCCGTCAACGTAAACGTCAATTCCGTCAATTATGGATTGCTCGTATTAACGCAGCAGCACGTCAAAACGGTTTATCTTACAGTAAATTCATCAACGGCTTGAAAAAAGCATCTGTTGAAATCGACCGTAAGATCTTAGCTGACATCGCAGTATTTGACAAAGTTGCTTTCGCAGCTTTAGTTGAAAAAGCAAAATCTGCTCTTTAATTTTAAAGAATAGAAATGAGGACGCCTAGTGCGTCCTTTTTTATGGATAAAATAATCTTTTTAAGAATTAATAGCAAAATAAGCGGTCAAAAAAGCAAAATATTTTGCAATATAAGGAAATGATATGAAAAAATTAATTTTACTCGGATTAAGCGTTGCACTAACCGCCTGTTCGACACCCCAACAACAAAGCACAGTACCAATGGATATGCAAGCAGTTCAGGATTGCCATCAACGAGTAATCAATAAGCAAACTATTGATAAAAATACAAAGCAACATGATGAGCCATTAAACCAAAGCGATAAACGCTCAAAAAGCATAAATCTGCCAATTCACCCTGTAATTTACCCAAGCATAGGAGTGGGCTACCATTACGGCCGGAAGCGATATCGCTATTGATAATTTAACTATTTTTTAATGTATCAAAAATAACCTCTGCCAAAGCTTTAGAAATTCCCGGAACTGATTGAATCTCTTCCAAGGTTGCAGACTTCACCCCCTGCATTCCGCCTAAATATTTTAGCAACGCTTGTCGGCGTTTTGCACCTACACCGGCAATAGATTCCAACCCACTTTCGGTAAAGGCCTTTTGGCGTTTTTTACGATGCCCACTAATGGCATGCTGGTGGGATTCATCTCTAATATGCTGAATTAAATGCAGAGCAAGACTATCTAGCGGTAAGTGGATTTCTTTGTCCCATTTGCTGATAATTAAAGTTTCCAGCCCGGCTTTACGTTCTACTCCTTTCGCAACGCCAATGAGTAACGGCTTTTGTTTATCCCAATTCACATTGAGTGATTCAAAGGTTGCCAATGCTCGGTTCAACTGCCCTTTGCCACCATCAATAAAAATAATATCAGGGATCTTTTCTGGCGGTAATTCTCGATTATAGCGTTTCAGGAGAGCCTGCTCCATTGCTGCATAATCATCACCTCCGGTAATCCCCTCAATGTTAAAACGGCGGTAATCCGATTTTAGCGGCCCATTTTCATCAAACACCACGCAAGAAGCCACCGTTTGGTTGCCCATTGTATGACTGATGTCAAAGCACTCCATTCTTTTAATCTCTGACATTTTCAACATTTCTTTCAATGCCTGATAACGGCTTTGAATATGGGATTCTTGCTTAAGTTGTAAGGCTAATGCTGCTATTGCATTAGTTCTAGCTAAAGCTAAATAACGCTGTTTATCACCTCTGATGGCATTATCTAAAATGCTGACTTTATGCCCTGCTTGCTCACTTAAAATTTCGCTGAGTGCCTTAGATTCACTTAATTGATGATCAATCACAATTTGGTTAGGTATGGTGCGATGCTGGTTCATTTGTAAATAAAACTGACCAACAAAGGTATCTGCTAGCTCGGTTAAGTCTGTATTACTTGGTACTTTTGGAAAGTAAGAACGATTACCCAACACCTTACCTTGTCTAACAAACAAGATATGCACACACGCAATCCCATTTTGATAAAGGATTGAGATAATATCAAGATCATCTAGCCGATCATTAGAGACGAATTGCTTTTCTTGCACCGCTCTTACGGATTGAATTTGATCCCGAAAACGTGCTGCACCTTCAAAATCCAAAACCTCCGCCGCATCTTCCATTTTCTGTACCAGATGCTCGACTACTTGCTGATCTTTTCCCTGCAAAAACAAACGAACCAAATTAACCTGCTGATCGTATTCAACGGGTGAATAACAGCCCTCTACACAAGGGGCTAAACAGCGTCCGATCTGATACTGTAAGCAAGGTCGTGAACGGTTTTTATAATAAGTATCTTCACACTGACGAATAGGAAAAATTTTTTGCAATAAATTCAGTGTTTCCCGAACTGCCGTAACATTCGGATAAGGCCCAAAATATTCACCGGCGATCTTTTTACTACCACGAAATGCTGTTAAACGAGGATGCTTATGTTTAGTTAACAGAATATAAGGATAAGATTTGTCATCTCTGAGCAACACGTTATATTTCGGCTGATTTTCCTTAATATAATTGTGCTCAAGAAGCAGCGCCTCTGTTTCAGAATGGGTGATCGTCGTTTCAATATTAGCAATATTTGCCACCAAGGCTTCCGTTTTTTTACTGGAAAGTTGGCTACGAAAATAGCTGGCTAAACGCTTTTTTAAATCTTTGGCTTTACCCACATAGATTATCGTGCCTTTGCTATCATACATACGATAAACACCCGGTTGGTGAGGCACATTTAACAGGAAAGATTTAGCGTTAAATTCAGACATTAGAGTTGATAAAATTGAAAATCGTAGAGCGGTATTTCCACTCTACAAAATTGCAAAAAATAATAAAAATATGACCGCTTATGACTTAAATAGACTATTCTTTGAAGCATTTAAATACTGCATCATAGACCAGATCGTTAAACCCACTGCAATATAAAGCAGAATAAAGGCTAAAATCTCCATTAGTTGGCTCTGTCTCCATAACATTCCGCCTAATGCGAGCATTTGAGCAGTCGTTTTTACTTTCCCCCAAATCGAAACGGCAACACTGGCCCTTTCCCCAAGCTCCGCCATCCATTCACGCAAAGCCGAAATAATAATTTCACGGGCAATCATAATGCAGATTGGAATAGTAATCCACCAAGTATGGTAATACTCCGCCACGCAGACAAAAGCCACAGCAACTAATACTTTATCGGCAACAGGATCTAAAAAGGCACCAAGTCGGGTAGTTTGATTCCATTTGCGTGCTAAATAGCCGTCAAAGGCATCCGTAATCGATGCAATAAAAAAAATAAGTGTTGAAATTTCAGGCGCATATTTTGTCGGCAGATAAAAAGCCACAATAAAAAGTGGGATTAATCCTACCCGAAATAAGGTTAAATAAGTTGGGAAATTGAGCTTCATAGCGAATTCATCGATGAAAAGGAACATAAAGTAGAGTGATGTCAAGTGTAACATAACTAAATACTTTTTTTTACTCTCCTGTCACAAAATCGCATTGACTTTACAATAAATTACGGCTACCTTACCTCTTGCTTTATGGAAATTTATCCATAGATATTAATCCATCGGATGTTCCGATTTAGACACAAAACAGAAGGAATTTTTATGGAAAATCGTTTAGCTCACAGCTATTCAACCGGCGAATCACTAATTAGCACCCACAAAGTGCTTCGCAATACCTATATGTTATTGGCAATGACGCTGACTTTCTCCGCAGTTGTTGCTTTTGTTGCAATGCAAATGAACGCACCAGCTATGCCGTGGTGGGGATTATTGGTCGGCTTTTACGGCTTACTTTTCTTAACCAATGCCACCTCAAATAGCAGTGCAGGTATCTTAAGCGTATTTGCTTTAACCGGCTTCTTAGGTTACACCTTAGGCCCGATTTTAAACCGTTACATCGGTGCGGGTTTAGGGGACATTGTCGCCCTTGCATTCGGTGCAACCGCATTGGTTTTCTTCGCTTGCTCTGCTTATGTGTTAACCACCAAAAAAGATATGAGCTTTATCAGCGGAATGATGGTTGCCCTGTTTGTGGTATTATTAGTCGGTATTATTGCCAATATATTCTTAGCAATTCCGGCATTAAGTTTAGCCCTAAGCAGCTTGTTTGTCATTTTCTCAAGCGGTGCGATTTTACTGGCAACCAGCAACATTATTCACGGTGGCGAAACCAACTACATTCGTGCAACCGTTGATTTATATGTGTCTATCTACAACCTATTTGTAAGCTTCTTACAAATCTTCGGTGTGCTAGGTAGTGACGACTAGCGTTTTAGTTTAAGAGGAATGCCACATTATGTGGCATTTTTATTTGATGACGATTGAATTAAATAATATCCAATACCCAACCGATGCTTCAGGCTATTTAACTAATTTAAATGATTGGTCTGTAGAATTAGCAGAAAAAATCGCCGAAAAAGAGCAAATTAGCTTAACCGCAGAACATTGGGAAATTATTTATCTGGTGCGGGATTTCTACCAAGAATACAAAACTTCACCAGCAATTCGAATGCTGGTAAAGACAATGGCACAAAAATTCGGTGAAGAAAAAGGCAACAGCCGTTATTTACAACGCTTGTTTCCTGATGGTCCTGCAAAACAAGCCACTAAAATTGCAGGTCTGCCAAAACCGGCAAAATGCTTGTAATACATTTCCCTGTATCAAAACAAAAAGATGTAAATTAGGCTATCGATCTGCTCTCCATTCAGCTAGATTAAATATTCAGCTGAATAAAGAGCAGATCAATATATTATTGAAATGCTTCTTTTTTCTAATTTATTTACTTTAACAGCGATTTATCTCTCACCGCACCTTTATCAGCAGAGGTGGCAAAATGTCCAAACACTTTTAGTGCAAACGACACTTCTCGCTCACGTTTTAGCGGCTGCCACGCTTTATCGCCACGGGCTTCCATTTCTGCACGGCGAGCAGCAAGTTCTTCATCTGAAACCATTAAGTTAATCGAACGATTCGGAATATCAATCGCCACCGTATCGCCATCGTTAATTAAGGCAATCGCGCCGCCTGAAGCAGCTTCCGGTGAGGCATGTCCGATAGATAAACCTGATGTACCTCCAGAGAAACGACCGTCAGTTAATAAGGCACATTTTTTGCCTAAGCCCATTGATTTCAAATAACTGGTCGGATAAAGCATTTCTTGCATACCCGGGCCGCCTTTCGGACCTTCGTAGCGAATAATTACGATATGCCCTTCTTTCACTTTACCGCCTAAAATCCCCGCTACCGCATCTTCTTGGCTTTCAAACACAATTGCCGTACCGGTAAATTTCCAGATAGATTCATCTACCCCTGCGGTTTTAACAATACAGCCGTCTTCTGCAATATTACCGAATAATACGGCTAAACCGCCCTCTTTGGTCACGGCATTTTCCACATTGCGAATACAGCCGTTTACACGGTCATCATCAACAGTGTCCCAACGGCAATCTTGCGAGAAAGCCTTAGTAGTACGAATTCCTGCCGGACCTGCACGGAAGAATTTGTGTAAATCTTCATCTTTATTACGAATAATATCGTATTGATTCAGTTGCTCTTCTATCGTTAAACCTAGCACTGTTTTAACGTGGCGATGGATTAAACCTGCACGATCTAATTCGCCCAGCAAGCCCATAATTCCACCGGCACGGTGTACGTCTTCCATATGGTATTTATTGGTATTCGGGGCAATTTTACTTAAGCACGGCACGACACGAGAGAGGCGGTCAATATCTTCCATTTTAAAATCAACGCCGGCTTCTTGAGCAGTCGCTAGTAAATGAAGCACGGTATTACTTGAACCACCCATTGCAATATCAAGGCTCATTGCATTTTCAAACGCATCGAAGGTAGCGATTGAGCGAGGTAACACGCTCTCATCGTCTTGTTGGTAATATTTACGGCAAAGTTCCACAATTTCACGACCTGCTCTTAGGAAAAGCTCTTTACGGTCAGCGTGAGTTGCCAACATTGAACCATTGCCCGGTAAACTTAAACCTAAAGCTTCAGTTAAACAGTTCATTGAGTTTGCGGTGAACATACCTGAGCAAGAACCACAAGTCGGGCAAGCACTACGTTCAATCGCATCAATACGTTCATCAGACACATTCGGGTCTGCACTTTCAATCATTGCATCGACTAAATCTAAGCGAATTAATTGATCGGAAAGTTTGGTTTTTCCAGCTTCCATCGGACCACCAGAGACAAAAATAGTCGGAATATTTAAGCGCATTGCTGCCATTAACATTCCCGGGGTGATTTTATCGCAGTTAGAGATACACACCATCGCATCGGCACAGTGAGCATTCACCATATATTCCACGCTGTCTGCAATTAAATCACGGCTTGGTAAAGAATAAAGCATTCCGCCGTGTCCCATTGCGATACCGTCATCAACCGCAATGGTGTTAAACTCTTTCGCTACCCCACCGGCTTTTTCAATTTCTGCCGCAACCAACTGCCCCATATCTTTTAAGTGAACGTGGCCCGGCACAAATTGGGTAAATGAGTTTACCACCGCAATAATCGGCTTACCAAAATCATTTTCTTTCATACCGGTTGCACGCCATAATGCACGAGCCCCCGCCATATTACGACCTTGCGTTGAGGTCGCTGAACGTAAAATAGGCATAATCTTCTCCAATTTTTTATGTTGTGTTTGCTAAAAATACTTCATTCTACTTGAATTTTTCGGCAAGCGGTAATTTTTTTACAAGCGGTCAGAATTAGCAAAAATTTTGCAAATCTGTGAGTTATATCACACCGTATCTACTTAAATTTAAGTATGCTATAAACCATCAAATTACAATCATAAAAAAGGAGAAATTTTATGTTCAAACAACTGCAACAAGTCGGCAAAGCTTTTATGCTGCCGATTGCGATTTTACCCGCTGCCGGTTTGCTGTTAGGAATTGGCGGCGCCTTGTCAAATAAGGCAACGGTGCAAGCCTACCCGATACTGAATAACCCGACTTTACAGGGCATTTTCCAAATTATGGCATCGGCAGGAAGCGTGGTGTTTGGCAACCTTGCCTTGCTGCTCTGTATCGGGCTGGGGATCGGGCTTGCCAAACGGGATAAAGGCGTAGCGGCACTGGCAGCGGTGGTCGGTTATTTGATTATGACCGGTACGATTTCCGCCCTCATTCCGCTGTTTTCTCCTGAAACCAAAGGGATTGATACCGGTGTGATCGGCTCGCTGGTGATGGGTTTGATTACAGTAAAACTGCATAACAAATACCACAACATTCAGCTTCCGCAAATTCTCGGCTTCTTTGGCGGCTCTCGGTTTGTACCGATTGTGACCGCCTTTGCTGCGATTTTTGTCGGGGCAGTGTTCTTTTTGATTTGGCCGACTTTCCAAAATTGGTTAGTCTCCGCAGGGCAAGGGATTGCAGAAATGGGCGAAATCGGCACCTTTTTCTACGGTTTCTTAATGCGGTTAAGCGGTGCGGTCGGCTTACACCATATGATCTACCCACTGTTTTGGTACACCGAATTGGGCGGTACAGAAGTGGTAAACGGTGAAACCATTATCGGGGCACAAAAAATCTTCTTCGCCCAACTTGCCGATCCAACCCATCAAGGCTTGTTTACCGAAGGCACACGTTTCTTTGCGGGGCGTTTCGATACGATGATGTTCGGCTTGCCTGCCGCCTGCTTAGCGATGTATCACGCTGTGCCGAAAGCCCGCCGTGGTGCGATTGGTGGTCTGTTCTTAGGTGCAGCGCTCACCTCTTTTATTACCGGCATTACCGAACCGATTGAATTTATGTTTCTGTTCGTTGCGCCGTGGCTCTATGTGTTCCACGCTTTTTTAGACGGCGTGTCGTTCTACATTGCCGACTTGCTCAACATCTCGATTGGTAACACCTTCTCCGGCGGTGTGATTGACTTCACCCTGTTCGGCATTTTGCAAGGTAACGAGAACACTAACTGGCTTCGAGTGATCATAGTCGGCTTGCCGTGGGCGGCACTTTACTACTTCTCGTTCCTATTCCTGATCAAAAAATTCAACGTAATGACACCGGGACGTGCAGAAGAGAGTGAAGAGGTAGTCGAACAACAAACCAGCTCACTGACTGAAAATGCCCATAAAATCATTGCCGCTCTTGGCTCTGCAAGTAATATCGAAAATGTCGATGCTTGTATTACCCGTCTGCGTGTGGCGGTGAAAGAGGTGAAAGCCGTGGATAAAGCCACACTGAAAAAACTCGGTGCGATTGACGTGCTGGAAGTCGGCGGCGGCGTACAAGCCGTGTTTGGGGCAAAAGCGGTGTTGTATAAGAGTGAGGTGAACCAAATTCTCGGCAAAGAGGATTAACCATCTTCAACTTTTTCATTCAATTTGATTAGAGGCCTATAGGATAGTAGGCATAAAATGCCTACTATCAACGAATATCAAAATCCTGACTTTATAATTGAATATCTAACTTATCATAAGCTCGCCGAGCTTTTTCTAATGCTCTCACTGTACTTTCATCACGAGCAAGAATTACGCCTAATCGGCGGTGTCCGTTTACTTCGCCTTTACCGAATAAGCGGATATTCGTCCCGATTTCGGACAATACTTTATCTAAACCGCCAAAACGAACATTATCCGAGATTCCTTCAACCACAATCGCTTTAGAGGCTGCTGGGCTGATGTGGTAAATTTCCGGAATCGGTAAGCCCAAAATCGCACGGGCGTGTAGGGCAAATTGGGAAAGCTCTTGTGATGCCATTGTTACCATTCCGGTATCGTGCGGACGTGGGGAGACTTCGTTAAAAATAATCTCATCGCCACAGACAAAAAGTTCCACACCGAAAATGCCTCTTCCGCCTAGTGCAGAGGTAATTTTTTCTGCGGTTTCTTGAGCTTTTTTCAATGCAATGTCTGACATTTGCTGCGGTTGCCAAGATTCACGATAATCGCCATCAACCTGAATATGCCCGATGGGAGCTAAAAACGACGTGCCGTGAATATGGCGAACGGTAAGTTGGGTAATTTCATAATCAAATTTAATAAAACCTTCTACAATCACACGTCCACCGCCGGCACGCCCGCCCTGTTGTGAATAATCCCAAGCCTGTTGAATATCCGTTTCAGATTTAACCACTGATTGTCCGTGTCCGGAAGAAGACATAATCGGTTTCACTACGCACGGAATCCCAATTTCTTGAATCGCTTGTTGAAACTGTTCAAAATTATCCACAAAACGATAAGGCGAGGTCTTTAAGCCCAACTCTTCTGCTGCCAATCGGCGAATGCCTTCACGATTCATTGTTAATTGAGTTGCTTTTGCCGTTGGGATTACGTTATACCCTTCTTGCTCTAACTCAACTAAGGTTGCGGTGGCGATGGCTTCCACTTCTGGCACAATAAAATCCGGCTTTTCTTTTTCAACCAGTTCTCGTAATGCTTTCCCATCTAACATCGAAATGGTATAAGCACGGTGAGCCACTTGCTGTGCAGGGGCATTTTCATAGCGATCTACCGTAATTACTTCTACGCCTAAGCGTTGCAGTTCAATCACCACTTCTTTACCCAACTCGCCCGAACCTAACATCATCACTTTTGTAGCATTAGCTCTTAGGGGCGTACCGATTATTGTCATTTTTGTCTCTCCTTAATAAAAGCAAACGATTGCGTTATCGAATTATACTTGAAATTATGGCAAATTGACAAAAAACAAGCGGTCATTTTATTGCAAAATTTTACAAGAAAATGACCGCTTGCATTAGCACTATTAATTAAGCAATCGCTTTACGTCTGGCTAAAATGCGATTTGCACATTCCGCTGCGGCCACCAAGCCGCCTGCCATCATAATCACATCTTTTACAATTAAACGACCGACTGCCGACAGATATGGGAAACCGTGTGCAGGGGTTGGCATATCCCCACCTAAATTCGGCACCCAAATTTCAGGGGTGGTAATCATAAACGAGAGTGTAACAATCGACATACCAAAAGTGAGTAAGCCCCCAGCCATACCGGAAACTGGGAACCAAATGCCGGATAAGGTTAATAAACCAACTGTCACAATAGTTGCACCGATGATATAAGAAGCGGTATAAGTGCCATTTTCTTTATGCCATTCGATGTTTTTTGCCACCATTTTGCCTTCAGGATTTTTGTGAAGGGTATATTCCATCACCATTTTACCTGTGCCGTCATCAACTAAATTCGGGCCTTTTTTGTACATATAACTAAAGAACGGGCTATTAGACACAAAATGGGCAATACCGTCTGCTTCATATTGGCAGACTTTTAAACCACCAATCCAAACCATCACGATACAAATGGCAATACGTACAAAGTTAATAAATTGGCGTTGCATCGGAGCAACAATATTTGCAACAAAATTAACAAAATTGTTAAAAGCACTCATAATTTTTAACCTCAGATATAAACGAAAAGTGCCAAGCAAATGCTTGGCACTCAAAACAGCTATTTCAACCCGGCTTTAATCAGATCGTCATAACCACCATGATTAGTTACATTGCTGTAACCTAATTTTTTGAGCTCATTCAGAGCTACTTCCGCTCTGCGCCCTGAACGACAATAAAGATTAATTGGTTGGTCTTTATCAGGAGCAACTTCTGCGATACGTTGTGCAATTTCAGTATGCGTTAAATTAATTGCATCCTTTAAATGCCCTTGCTGAAATTCTTCAGCAGAACGTACATCAATCCAAATACCCGCTGCTTTTTCAGCTTGTACTTGCTGCACCGATGCTTGTTCAGCATTTACCATCATTGGCATCATTGTTGCAAACCCTAAAATCCAAGCCAATTTCTTCATTGATTGCTCCTTATTTTTGCTCTTCTACCGCTTCTAATGCACGTAAAGCATAGGTATAAGCTGCACCTGCATTTAATGCAATCGCAGTCGCTAATGCACCGGCAATTTCGCTTTCGGTTGCACCTGCTTTTGCCGCTTCTTCTGCGTGTACACTGATGCAACTTTCACAACGTGTTGTAATCGCTACTGCTAATGCAATTAATTCACGAGTTTTGTGATCTAATGCTTCCGCTGCGGCCGCTGTACCTAATGCTTTATAAGCTTCAAGCATTTTAGGGTGTTTTTGCCCTAATTTACCAAAAGATTGCTTAACGTGAGCTGTGTGTTCTGTCCAATTTTGGAATGAAGACATATTGATTTCCTCCTAAAGTGAATAATATGAAAAAACGCATTTATTATTGCGTTTATCTGATAAACTTTATTATCAAATCAGCTCATATTATAATGAAATAATCGCAATTTAAGGTGGAAATATAAGGAATGAACAATGGATATATTAGATAGGCTTCTAGCTTTCGCTCAAATCTCAGCCGGAATCAGTGTGAAATGTCAGTTACAGGGAGATTGGCAACTTGAGAATCCGCATCAAACCGGACAAGCAATCGCTCATATCATCAGCTATGGGCAAGCTTATCTACAACATAATGGGAAAACCCATCACCTTAAACAGGGAGATATTGTATTTTTCCCCAGATTTGCCGATCATACATTACGTAGTCAAATACAGCCTTTGACCAGCAAAAATGCGGTAAACCATGAACAATTGGGTGCATTTACACTCACCCAAGCAGGACTTTCTCAATCAGAATGCGATATGTTCTGCCTCCATTTTTATTATGACCATCAAGCCGAATTAATGGAAAGCTTACCTGAAATGATCGTATTTCAAGTTGCCGAGACACCATTAAAAGCAATGTTAGATATTCTAAAACAAGAAGCAGAAATACCTAATTTAGCCGTAAAATCTGTGGTTAACTCGCTCGCTGTTGTTATTTTAACGATGATCTTACGAGAACATCTAGTTAACCATAACAATCAGTTATTCGGTATTTTAAAAGGTTGGCAAGACTTACGCTTAAGACCTTTGATAAAAGCTATTTTGCTTAATCCCGAACACGAATGGCAAGTCGATGATATGGCAGCATTTATCCATCTTTCTCGCGCCCAGTTAGTCCGCTTATTTAACAAACATTTATGTATTAGCCCACATGCTTTTGTACACAAAATCAGGCTACAAAAAGCAGCAATGCTGCTCAAAAGCCAAGCTGGGTCGGTATTAAGTATCGCCTTATCTTGCGGCTTCCAATCCGAGCCGCATTTTATTACCGCCTTTAAAAAGCAATATTGCGTAACACCCAGCCAATATCGGCAATTAAATCCATAGCTAAATGACAGCAACAAGCGGTCGTTTTTTGGCAAAATCTTGCAAAAATCTCACCACTTGTGTCGGAAATTTCTAGTCAATTTCTGCCAAAATCGCTATACTTTATCGCCCTAAATTTTAGGCACATAACGTCTGATTTATCAGCGTAGATAAACAACTACCACACCCAGTGGTGTAACAATATAACAGAGGTTTTCAATGTCAGCTCCAAATTCAGGAACTAACCCGGCTCCGCTCGGTTTATGCGGTTTTGCACTTACTACATTTTTACTAAGCCTAATTAACAACGGTACATTCAGCGGTGAAAACGTAGGTTTAGTTTTAGCAATGGGATTTGCTTTCGGTGGCACAGCACAAATGATTGCAGGTATGTTTGAATTTGCTAAAGGTAACACATTCGGTTTTACTGCATTTACTAGCTATGGTGCATTCTGGTGGTCTTTTGCGTTATTTAAAGTATTCTTTGCAGCGAATGTATCAGCAGAGTTCGTTGGTTGGTACTTAGTAGCTTGGGGAACATTCACACTCATGATGTTCATCGGCACATTAGCAAAAGCCCGTGCATTACAAGCTATTTTCTTAAGCTTAACTATTACATTCTACCTATTGGCCGCTGGCGATTTCACTCATGACACCACCCTAACTAACATTGGTGGTAACTTCGGTTTATTAACCGCATTCTTAGCGTTCTACTTAGCTGCTGCGGATATTATTAATGAAAGTTTTGGTAAGACTGTTTTACCAATCGGTGAACCAAAATAATTATATAGGAAGTAAAAAAGCTGAATGTGATCGCATTCAGCTTTTATTTTTGGCAACAAAATTGCAAGAAACGAGCGCTTGTTAGCGCTCTTCTTTGATTTATTATCCTGCGATATTAGGATTCTCTACAGATTCTGTGACTTTAGCCATCGCACCTTGAATGGTCTGCTGAACTTCAATCGAAATCAAACTACGTAACAACGATTCCGTTTCTTTAACTTTTGCAATCGCTAAATTATCATCACCATCAAAATACCCTTGTGCTTTTAGACTTGATGTAAAGGTAGAGAAAATCGCTTTATCAAAAAACTCCGGCGCATTAATACCATGCAAGACTGATAAACGCTGAGCAATTGAACTACTCTCTTTTTCTAAAGAGCCACGACTAATATTTGGCTGCTCCAACAAGACACTTAGGCTAATATAATAACGTTGAAGGATTTCACGCACGCCAGCTGAATGTAATTGTAAGGTACGAATATGTGAGCGATTGATCATTAACATATCACTTTCGTTTTTAATCACCCCTTGCCGACTTAGTTCCGTAATAATTGCTTCAATATGCGCTTTTAATTCTTCTTGCTTAAAGTGTAAGAATAACTCTGCTTGCAAGAATGGATAAATACGATTAACCGACTTAATCACAACATCTTTCGAAACAGCCTCATGATGAAGTACCATACTTGCAACAAGTGAAGGCAACACAAATAAATGCTGCACATTATTTCTGTAATATGTCATTAACACAGCAGATTCTCGTTCTAAACGAACCAGTTCACCAAAATTATCTTTTTCAATTAAAACGCCCGAACGAGGTAAATGAATAACATGATTCAACATCACTTCTGCACTTTCAGCTGGTAATGTCATATCTTTAGAATAAGGTACATTGCGAAATAGCTGAATATAACTTTCAAGTTGTTCAATCAGTTGTTCACGAGTTAATGCACGCTGGCGAGATGCCAATAACGCTGAACCGACTAAGTTTTTCGCATTAACTGCTGCGGCTTTATTGATATTCACCATTACTTGATGTGAAATATTATCCACGGCTTCATTTAACCACTTAGGTCGTCCATCTTCAGAATGCTCTTTCCATTCAGGGAAATGTTGATTCAGGTAATTATTTACCAAAATCGGCTCACCGAAATTCACATATCCTTGACCTAAATTTTTCAGTTTTTTCAGTACCCGTAGTACCAAGCCCGCATTTTCTTTCTCTTTTGCCGCACCTCGCAACTCTTTAGCGTAGGTATCGACTTCTAGCACGTGTTCATAACCGATATAAACAGGCACAATACTTAAAGGTCGATTCAGCCCTCGCTGCAAGGCTTGTAGGCTCATCGACATCATACCGGTTTTAGGCTCTAATAAACGTCCTGTGCGTGAACGCCCTCCTTCAATAAAATATTCGACTGAATAACCGCGATAGAATAATTCCGCTAAATATTCACGGAAAATAGTGGAATAGAGGCGATTTCCTTTAAAGGTACGGCGAATGAAAAATGCCCCCCAACTACGGAAAATCGGGCCTGCCGGCCAGAAATTCAGATTGATACCGGCTGCAATATGTGGCGGTACTAATCCTTGATGGTAAAGTAGATAAGATAGGAGCAAATAGTCCATATGGCTACGGTGGCAAGGCACATAAACGATCTCGTGACCTTCTAATGCCAATTTACGCACACGATCTGCATTTTGCACGTTGATCCCTTGATAAAGCTTATTCCAAAGCCAGCTTAGAACGCGATCTGCCACACGCAAACTCTCGTGTTTTACATCGGCTGCAATTTCATTAATGATTTTCTCCGCCTCTTTACGTGCTTTTTCAGGCGATGATTTCTTCGCTTCTTCGGCAATCGCAGCTTGAATCACCTCTGAATTCAGGATTTTATTAAACATCGCTTCACGATTTGGTAAACGAGGCCCCATTGCTGAATAACGCAATTTTGCAAAGTGCATTTTCGCCACACGCGCAATTTTTTGAGCGATTTTTTCATCTGCACCATATTCAGTTACCATATAGCGTAACGATACTGCCGGCGAGAAACGCACAAAATTATCACGCCCAAACCAAACCATGGATAAAAAACGTTGGAATGAGGTAAGCACCTGTAAATGGCGAGCATCTTCTTTACCCGGCGCACGCCCCCATAATACCGAAACCGGCACTAATTGGACGTCTAATTCAGCATTGGCACGATGTAAATCTAAATAACGATAAAAAATCGACTCCGTCTCACTTTTCGCCCCTTTAGATTTAAAAAAACGGCGACCTTCATCTAAAAATACAAAACGAGGCAGAGCTTGCCCTTCAATCACATTCTCTTGCAACGGGTCGGGCAAATTCAAAGCCAAGCAGTTTTTTTGTAAAATTAATAAATCGGTTTGCGAGGTATAAGGTAGAACATAGACAATCGGCTGTTCAAGATTTAGTCCCAGTTCAGCCACTGGATGAGTCGGAATAGAGCGAGATTTTACTAAAAGTGAAAGTGGTAAGTTTAGGAAAGCTCGATAAAAATTTAATAAGCCAGACATATAAATATCCTTTTAGAATCGTTATTGTTGGAGGTCTAACCTCTAATTTCTTCCATTCTACCATAAATTTTTATGGAATTTCGTGAAATTATTAGTTACAAAATCAAAAATACTGTATATACTATCAATATTTTCTGTATATAAAGACAGTGAGGATTAACTTAAAATGCGTAAACATCTAACTGCCCGTCAGCAAGAAATTTTTGATTTCGTCAAAAACCATATTGAAACCACCGGTATGCCACCCACTCGAGTAGAAATTGCCCGTGAAATTGGCTTTAAATCGCCTAATGCAGCAGAAGAACACTTAAAAGCCCTTGCTCGTAAAGGCTATATTGAAATGTTATCCGGTACATCTCGAGGGATCCGCATTTTAGTCGAAGATGAAAACCAAGCTGCCAACGATGAAGATGAAGGCTTACCTCTAATTGGAAAAGTGGCTGCCGGCACACCAATTCTAGCTGTTGAACACGTTGAAAACCATTACCCGGTGAATGGTGCGATGTTTAATCCAAGTGCTGATTATTTACTCAAAGTAAATGGCAATTCAATGGAAAAAATCGGTATTTTAGACGGTGACCTATTAGCCGTTCATAAAACCAATACCGCTCGTAACGGGCAAGTGGTGGTTGCTCGGGTAAATGATGAAGTGACTGTTAAACGCTTAGAGAAGAAAGGTGAATTAATTTACTTACACCCTGAAAACGATGAATTAAAACCGATTGTAGTAAACCCTGCTCAAGAATATATTGAAATTGAAGGCATTGCAGTAGGCGTTATTCGCAGTAATGCTTGGATGTAATTTCCTCACAAGCGGTTATTTTTTAGTAATTTTTTGCAAATTTCTGCCTAAATTTGACCGCTTGCCAGTTTGGTCTAATTAACTAAGTGCAATGCAATTATCTACATTCTCTCCAACCGAGCAGGCATTATTAAGCAAAGCGGAATGGCTGGCAGGGTTCACTTTAGGTGAAATTGCCGAGATGCTTCATATTCCGATACCAGCAGATCTGAAACGAGATAAAGGCTGGGTCGGTACTCTGATTGAAACCGCTTTAGGTGCGAAAGCCGGCAGTAAAGCCGAACAGGATTTTGCACATTTAGGCATTGAGCTGAAAACCATTCCTGTCAACCAGAAAGGTTTACCACTAGAAACTACTTTTGTCAGCCTTGCCCCATTAACCCAAAACAACGGCATTACTTGGGAAACTTCTCACGTTAAACATAAGCTCTCCCGTGTGCTTTGGATTCCCGTAGAAGGAGAACGCAGCATACCACTCGCTGAACGCCATATCGGGCAACCGATTTTATGGTCTCCTACTGTCGAACAAGAATCCCGCCTACAACAAGATTGGGAAGAATTAATGGAGTTGATTGTGTTAGGTGAACTGCATAAAATTAATGCAACCTTAGGCGAAGTGTTACAACTCAGACCAAAAGGCAGAAATAACCGCTCTATTACTTCCGCTATCAATGTTAAAGGGGAGATCGTGCAATCACTCCCTCTCGGTTTCTATTTGCGTAAACATTTTACCGCCGAAATTTTACAAAACTTTTTGCATTGCCCCCTTTAAATTTGTCCTCACACTCTATAAGATGTCGGCTTTAATTCTATTTGATAGAAAATATCACTTAATCCCTTATTTTCAAAAGGACTTTTTTATGTTTGACTGGATCACAAATCCTGAAGCTTGGGTTGCACTCTTTACACTTACTGGGCTTGAAATCGTATTAGGCATTGATAACATCATCGTCATCAGTATTCTCGTTTCCCGTTTACCTATTGAACAACGCCAATCTGCCCGAATTATCGGCTTGGCTCTGGCAATGGGAACCCGTATTTTATTGCTTCTCTCGCTTGCTTGGATGATGCGTTTGGTCGAGCCTCTTTTCACTATTGGCAACAATCCAATTTCAGGTAGAGATCTCATTCTACTCATCGGTGGATTATTCCTGATTGTTAAAAGTGCAATGGAGCTGAAAGAATCCATTTCTGCCGAATCTCACGAAGAAAAAAGCGAATCCATTAAAAAAGCCAGCTTTTTTATGGTGTTAATTCAAATTGCAATTTTTGATATTATTTTCTCCCTTGATTCAGTCATTACTGCTGTGGCAATGGCAGATGATATTCCGGTAATGGTTATTGCGATTATCATTGCAGTTGCGGTAATGATGTTAGCAGCGAAAACCATTGGGGACTTTGTAGATAACAACCCAACCATTAAAAATCTCGCTTTAGCGTTCTTGATTTTAATCGGCATTGTATTAGTCGGCGAAGGTTTTGATATTCATATTCCAAAAGCAGCGGTTTATACGGCAATGGGCTTCTCGGTTGTGGTTGAAATGCTCAACATAAAAATGCGTCGTAACCAAGCTAAATTAGAACAAGCATAATTGTTCTGTCTCATTTATGCCCTTAATCATTCGCCCTTGATCAACATCAAGGGCTTTTTAATGTAGAATAGGCACAACAAGCGGTCATATCTGCTCATTTTTTTGCAAATAGCTCAACGAAAATTATGTTACTGATTGATATTAAAGATAAAGAACTGACTCAAGAAGAAGTCGAAATGCTGGAACACCCTTTGGTTTCCGGGCTAATTTTATTCACCCGTAATTTCTACGACAAAGCACAAATTCAGGCATTAGTGAAATCCATTCGCCAGCGGGTGAAAAAACCGTTGCTTATTACTGTTGACCAAGAAGGCGGTCGGGTGCAACGCTTTCGTGAAGGCTTTACTAAACTGCCGGCAATGCAATCTTTTAACCAACTTGCCACAACGCCAGAGCAAGCAATGCAATTAGCGAAAGAAACCGGCTGGTTGATGGCAGCAGAAATGTTTGCCCTCGATATAGACCTCAGTTTCGCTCCGGTGCTGGATTTAGGACACGAATGCAAAGCAATTGGCGATCGCTCATTCGGGCAAGATCCGAATACAATATTACCGATTGCCGAAGCCTTTATTGACGGAATGCTTGAAGTGGGTATGGCAACCACAGGCAAACACTTTCCCGGTCACGGCCACGTTTTAGCCGATTCGCATTTAGAAACGCCATTTGATGATCGCCCCAAAGAGCGGATTTTTAACCACGATATTCTGCCGTTCAAACAGCTTATTGCCAAAGGAAAACTCTCTGCCATTATGCCTGCCCACGTCGTTTACACCCAATGTGACAGCCAGCCGGCAAGCGGTTCAAGCTATTGGCTTAAAGAGGTATTGCGTAAACAGCTAAACTTTAACGGTGTGATATTCTCTGACGATTTGGGAATGAAAGGTGCGGGCTTTATGGGCAATTTTGTCGAGCGTTCTGAAAAAGCAATCCAAGCCGGCTGTGATTTATTGCTCCTTTGTAACGAGCCTGAAGGCGTGGTGCAAGTGTTAGACGGGCTGAAATATCAGCCGACTCAAGCACAAAAAGAACGCCACCTCTCTTTAATGAAACGCAAAACCGTGACTTGGCGAGAGCTGGAAAACAGCCCTCGCTACCAACAAGCTCAGGCTGAATTAACCGCCTTACAAAACAACTGGCTGGAATGGAAAGAAGCGAATGTCTAGCTTGTTGCATTGTTCGCATTTTGAAAGTGGTGACTGCACTTCGTGCCAATGGATTGAAAAGCCATACACCACGCAATTAGCCGACAAAGAAGCCGATCTCAAGCGGTTAATTTTGCCGTTTATTTTGCAAAATAAAACGGAAATCTTACCGCTTGTCGGTTCGACAATTTCTCAATTTCGTAACAAAGCGAAAATGGTGGTCTCGGGCAGCGTAGAACGCCCGATTTTAGGCATTTTAAAAGATCAAAATGATGCTCAAAGTGGGGTAGATTTAACCAACTGTCTGCTCTACCCTCCCTCATTTCACAAGCTATTTCCGATTTTGAAAGATTTTATCGCTCGAGCTGGTTTAGTGCCGTACAACATCAGTAAGAAAAAGGGCGAGCTAAAATATATTCTGATTACTGAAAGCCAATATAATCAATCACTTATGCTCCGTTTTGTGGTTCGCAGTGAAGTAAAGCGTGCTTTGGTTGAACGAGAATTGCCAAAACTGTTGGAAAAACTGCCGCCTAATTCAGTAGTTAGCCTGAATATTCAGCCTCAACACGCAGCTGTTTTAGAGGGGGAAACTGAGATTTTCCTCACCGAACAAAAAGTGCTGGAAGAACATTTTAACGGCATACCGCTATTTATTCGCCCTCAGGGATTTTTCCAAACCAATCCGGTAGTGGCAAGCCAGCTTTACCACACCGCACAAAGCTGGATTGAGCATTTACCTATTGCTAAATTGTGGGACTTGTTCTGCGGTGTCGGTGGTTTCGGCTTACATTGTGCCAACGCCTTGCAAGATAAAGGTATTGATGTAGAATTAACGGGCATTGAAATTTCGCCTTCAGCTATTGCCAGTGCAACAAAATCAGCCCAAAGATTAGGTTTAGAAAAGGTAACATTTGCCTCACTAGACTCCGCCCAATTTGCTTTAAATGAAGCGGGTTCTCCACCCGATTTAGTGATTGTGAACCCACCTCGACGTGGTATCGGCAAACTATTAGCAGAATTTTTAAATCAATTAGGCTCGCCTTATTTGATTTACTCCAGTTGTAATGCCGTCTCAATGGCGAACGATTTTGCATTTTTGACCAACTATGAACTACACAAAGTGCAGTTATTTGATATGTTCGCCCACACTGCACATTATGAAACGCTGACTTTTTTAGTCAAAAAATAAGCATTACAAGCGGGCAAATTTTTGCCGTTTTTTGCAAAGGTTGCTATAATCTCAGGCGAATATAGTCTTAGATCAAATTAGTGGCAAATTTTCTGCCACTCAATCAGTTTTTCCAAGACAAAAGCAGAAAATCGCTTTACTATATACCTATTCTTTTTTCTATTAACTCGTATATTAGAGGACATCAACAATGGCTAAAATTGTTAAAGTAATCGGTCGTGAAATCATCGACTCTCGTGGTAACCCAACTGTAGAAGCAGAAGTTCACTTAGAAGGTGGTTTTGTAGGCTTAGCAGCCGCTCCATCAGGTGCTTCTACCGGTTCACGTGAAGCATTAGAATTACGTGATGGCGACAAAGGTCGTTTCTTAGGTAAAGGTGTATTAAAAGCGGTTTCTGCCGTAAATAACGAAATTGCAAACGCATTAGTAGGCAAAGACGGTTCTGCACAAGCTGAAATCGACCAAATTATGATCGATTTAGATGGCACAGAAAACAAATCAAAATTCGGTGCAAACGCTATCTTAGCGGTTTCTTTAGCAACAGCAAAAGCAGCTGCTGCGTCAAAAGGCTTACCGCTTTATGCATACATTGCTGAATTAAACGGCACACCGGGCGTTTACTCAATGCCATTACCAATGATGAACATCATCAACGGTGGTGAACACGCTGACAACAACGTGGACATTCAAGAATTTATGATTCAACCGGTAGGTGCTTCTACATTAAAAGAAGCTCTTCGTATCGGTGCTGAAGTGTTCCACAATCTTGCAAAAGTATTAAAAGCGAAAGGCTTAAATACTGCTGTAGGTGATGAAGGTGGTTTCGCACCAAACTTGGCTTCAAATGCAGACGCATTAGCGTGCATTAAAGAAGCAGTAGAAAAAGCAGGCTATGTGTTAGGTAAAGACGTAACTTTAGCGATGGACTGTGCATCATCTGAATTCTACGACAAAGAACGCAATGTGTACGATATGAAAGGCGAAGGCAAAACCTTTACTTCACAAGAGTTCACTCACTACTTAGAAGGCTTATGCAAAGAGTACCCAATCGTGTCTATCGAAGATGGTCAAGACGAATCTGACTGGGAAGGTTTCGCATACCAAACTAAAGTATTAGGCGACAAAGTACAATTAGTTGGTGATGACTTATTCGTAACCAATACCAAAATCTTGAAAAACGGTATTGAGAAAGGTATCGCAAACTCAATCTTAATCAAATTCAACCAAATCGGTTCTTTAACTGAAACTTTAGCTGCAATCAAAATGGCGAAAGATGCAGGTTACACCGCAGTAATTTCTCACCGCAGCGGTGAAACTGAAGATGCAACCATTGCAGATTTAGCGGTTGGTACAGCAGCAGGTCAAATCAAAACCGGTTCAATGAGCCGTTCAGACCGTGTAGCGAAATACAACCAGTTAATCCGTATCGAAGAAGCGTTAGAGCGTGCTGGTACACCGGCTCCGTTCAACGGTCGTAAAGAGATTAAAGGTCAAGCATAATCGGCTCGAAAATCTTAAATGCCACTGAGAAATCGGTGGCATTTTGCTTATAAGGATAATTCAATGCTTTACTCTGTTTTAACTGATCATATTTTACTGAACGAACCTTACCGAAATGGAGCTCATTCAACCCAGCACGAACATTTAGTGGTAATGTTTGAGATCGATGAAGAAAGCGGTTATTTTTATGCAATGGACTTACACCAAACCGAACAACCGGTGGTAGATAGTTTATTTGTGTTTCGGGTGAGTGATATTGAGCAAAATTCATTAAAAGAACCTCGCCGTTTAGAAATTTGTTGGAGTGAAGACGGCTATCAAGCCTTTTTACTGATCAACGGCTACCCGCACGCCGTGTTTGATTTCCGCCAATTTGTCGGCTACAACCACACCAAATTCCCAATGCCGGAACTTGGCAGTATGTGGGTGCATAAAGAAACCACTAATGAATTAGTGGAGAAATGGTTAGGCTAATTTCATTTATTCGGGCGTGCAATGCACGCCCTATTCTTCACTATTATTCAGACAGAATCTCTTTAAAAACGCCGATTCCTTTCACCCCTAATGCGGTTGCTAAACCCACAAAGTCTGCCCCAACCGATTTCATTCGCTCAAAGCCGGCTTTATCATTCACGCCGCCCACACCAATGATTTGAAGCTGTTTGAGCTTAGGTTCTTGATCTAACATTTGGCGAATCGTGTAAACATTCCCTAAAGAGAGTGCGTGGATTGCCGTTCCTGCCATTCCGCCTACGCCTGTTCCTACTTCTGAATTTAATACCGCCTTGCCAGCATTTAAGACGAGCGATGAACCAAGCGTATTGGTTGAAGTAATAAAGGCAATTGGTAAATTTTCGCCATTTTCGACCGCTTGTAATAAGCCTTTCATCAATTCATCATATTGATTTTGGTAAGTAAAAGGTGGAATTTTAATCCCGATTGGCAGTGCATTTTCCCCTTGATTTAATTTCTCTAATGTTGTTTGCAGTGCATTTAAATAAGGTAAAAGTTCCTCTGCGGAATAAGCAGGCGAAACTTTACCCGGAATATTCGGGCAAGAGATATTAATCTCCATTGCCAATGACATTTTCACTTCAGCTTGGAAAGCAACAATTTTTTCATAACATTCACCCACCTCTTCAGGCGAACCAAACACCGAAATAATAAATGGTTTGCTTGATGGGGCTGTAAGCTCATTTGAAATGGTACGCACAAAGCCGATGGTGGTATCCAGATTATTTGGGCTTAAACCTATGGTGTTAAGGCTTGCTGTTTGTAAGCTAGTTGCATCTTGAGTATTCACACTTGCTGTTTTCTGTGCATTGGAATCAAAGAGTACATATTGGTTCTTCGCCCAATCGTGTGGATATGGTTGAGGCATTGAAGTACGGGTTGTTACCGCACCGGTATATTCACACGCATAAAGTTCACGCAAGTTCTCTAACTCCGAACACCAAGGGCAAGGCGCATTTAAAAGTGGTGGTGAAAATGTGAGTTTTTGCATAGTGGTATTCCTTTTTATTTACAAATAGAGGGTTATTAGCAAAAAGGACGCCACAGCGTCCTTTGATTAATGAGCAGCAGAATCTTCTGCTTTTTCTTTTGGTAATACAATGTTAAGTACAATAGCGACTAATGCACACAAGCTGATCCCTTTTAATGAGAATTCGCCGATGTTAATTAACATACCGCCAATACCGAATGTCATTACTACAGAAGCAATACAAAGATTACGTGGAATGCTTAAATCAACTTTAGCTTTAATTAGAGTATTGATCCCCACAACCGCAACTGCACCGAACAGCAACATCATAATACCGCCCATCACAAAAGTAGGGATAGTGGCAAGGAATGCCCCGATTTTTCCGCAGAATGAGAAAGCGATAGCCCAGCACGCAGCCCAAGTCATAATTTTCGGATTGAAGTTTTTGGTTAGCATTACTGCACCTGTTACTTCAGAGTAAGTCGTATTTGGTGGACCACCTAATGCCGCCGCCGCTGAAGTTGCTAAACCATCACCTAAAAGCGTGCGGTGTAAACCCGGTTTTTTCATAAAATCTTTACCTGCTACTTGGCTGATTGCCATTACATCACCTAAGTGTTCTACCGCAGGAGCAAGAGCAATTGGCAGTAGGTAAAGAATTGCATCCAGCTGAAATTCCGGTGCGGAAACATTCGGTAAACTAAACCAAGGAGCTTCAATCACTTTAGTAAAATCCACCAATCCCATAAAAACAGACAAGATATATCCTACCGTTAAACCTGCTAATATTGGCACGAGCTTTAATAGCCCTTTCGCAAACACCGCCACAATCAGCGTAGTCACCAGCGTTGTCATTGAAACAATAATGGCGGTGTTATAGGCAATATTCGCCGATTTACCCGTTGCCATATCCACCGCAACAGGAGCAAGACCTAAACCAATCACCATAATTACCGGACCAATCACGATTGGTGGGAAGTATTTATGCAGAATATTCACCCCTTTCGCTTTCACTAAAGCAGATAATGCCATATAAATAAAACCGGAACAGAGCAATGCCCCCATGGTAACGGGAATACCCCATTGTTGAACACCGAATTGGATTGGAGCGATAAAAGCGAAACTTGATGCGAGGAAAACAGGAACTTGACGTTTGGTACAAAGTTGGAAGATTAAAGTACCGACACCGGCGGTAAGAAGGGCAACATTAGGATCTAAACCCGTAATTAGCGGAACTAATACCAACGCCCCAAATGCAACAAACAGCATTTGCAGCCCGATAAACGCCTGCTTTGGCGTACTCATATTTTCTGTGGTCATTTTTTACTCTCTTTGATGTGATTGCGATGTAACCCTTGCAGTTACCCAGATGAAAACAACTTCCTATTAACCAAAAAGCAAACGATTGCGGATTTTAGGTAAAATTTTTTTGCCGATTGTACGGCAAATAAAATTTATAGGGCTTTCACTAAAAGGAAAAAGCCTTGAATTTTCATTCAAGGCTTCGGATTAGATTTTCAAACGGGCAGAATCATACGCTTTTTTGAAGGCAGTGTCAAACAAAAATTTATACTTTTTGTTTTTTACCAGCTACCAGCCTAATGCCTGATTCGCTACAAAATCTCTGGCTATTTTTGAATGGGAAACCGTAAATAACCCCAAATTCCGGATAAACTGAACCGGCAATATTTCGCAAGAAAAAAGCGAAATTAGACCGCTTGTAGCCTTTATCATTCTGGCTTGATCTTGCGTTCTCTCGTTCTCAAAAGTTGATAAGAGCGAAAACTCGCCTATATCTTTTCCTTGATTAAACGCCAAAGCCACTAAATCCGCTAATCTGGTCAGATCACGCAAGCCCAAGTTAAAACCTTGCCCGGCAACCGGGTGAAGCATTTGTGCGGCATTGCCTACAACTGCTAAACGGTGGTGAATATGCGATTGGGCTTTTTGCAAAATAAGTGGATAAACAAACCGCTTGCTCACTCGAACAAATTGCCCTAATTTCCAACCAAATTGTTGCTGTAAACGGGCTAAAAATTCGCTATCTGAAAGTTGGATTAACTCGTTCGGCTCTTTCACACACCACACCAACGACATCGTATTTCCACTCAAAGGCAATAAAGCAAAAGGGCCTTGAAGCGTAAAATATTCAAAGGCTTGATTTTGGTGAGGTTCACTCAGCTCTACGTTGGCAATAATTGCCGATTGAGCATAATCTCTTACTTTTACGGTTTCCACACCGCACTGTTTTGCAATCTGAGATTGAATACCATCTGCCGCCACCAGCAAGGAACAACTGAGTTTCTCGCCATTTTTCAAGCTCAATTCACAATCTTGTTGGCTACGCTCAATGCCGACCACTTCATTCGGGCAAAAAAGCGTAATATTAGCTTGCTGTGCAAGACAAGCGGTCAATTTTCTGCCGAATTTTGCAAGTTCCACCACCATACCCAGCTGAGCCACATTCTGCTCGCTTGCTTTCAAGGTCGTTTTACCAAAATGCCCTTTATCCGCTACTTGAATTTGCTGAATCGGCGTGCCGATTTCGCTAATCATCTCGCCTAAACTTGAGCCTGCAAGCGGTCTGATTTGTCGCATTTTTTGCAAACTGCCTTCGGCTAAGGCAATGCTGCGAGCGTCAAAACCGCCTTGCTGTTCATAGTCCGGCAGTGATTTTTCGACTATCGCAATCGAGATTTTGTGATGAGTAAAACTGCTTAACGCCAATGCCAGCACCGAGCCGGTCACTGCCCCGCCTACAATCACCACATCAAATTGGGTTGTTGTTTTATTTTCCATTTCTCGCCCATTCAAACGCATTCAACAAACTTAATGGATAACGCTCACCGCTTAAATAATCTTTGACCGATTGAACCACCAACGGGCTTCTGGCACATTGCCCTGGTTGCTGAATGTAGTCTTCAAATTCGGCTAAAGTGAACCAAAGGGCTTGGGTAATATCCGCATCTTGCGGATTCGGCTCAAGCCAATCCTCCAGTTCCACCGCAAACAGAAAACGCAAGAAATCCGTTTGTGAACGAGGGGCTTGCCATTGATAAATTTTCACCAAATTTGCCATTTCCGCCCGAATACCGGTTTCCTCAAACAGCTCACGGCTCGCCCCCTCCAGCAAGGTTTCATCTTTTTCCAAATGCCCTGCCGGTTGGTTAAGCGTACGTTTGCCGTATTCAATTTCTTCCACAAACAAAAATTTGCCCTTGCAATGCACCACGCAAGCCATTGTTACATTTGGTTTAAACATCAAATTACCTCAATCAGTGGCTTGCCCTGTTCCATTTCCAGCAATCTGCCAACGTGGAATAACGGCACATTTGCCTGATTTGCAATTTGTTGCACTTTTTCGACCGCTTGTGGCAGCACCGCCACCAACAAACCGCCAGAGGTTTGCGGATCGCACAAAATCGCTTTTTGCTCGTCCGTCATTGCTGAAATCAAATGCCCATAGCTATCGAAATTGCGATTTGTCCCACCCGGAACCGCCCCCAATGCGATATATTCTTTGGTGCCGTCAAGGGTGTGAATATCCGCAAAATGAACCTCCGCCCGTAAGCCCGAGCCTTGACACACCTCGCTTAAATGCCCGAGTAAGCCAAAGCCGGTTACATCAGTCATTGCCGTTACTTCAGGCAGTTCGGAAAACGCAGAGCCAACCAAGTTGATTTGACACATTACCTCACTTGCCAAATGTTGATGTTCAGGCTTCAACAAACCTTTTTTCTCTGCCGTGGTTAGAATGCCAATCCCCAAAGGCTTGGTTAAAAATAGCTCACAGCCAGCCACCGCAGAGGCATTGCGTTTTACCCGCTCGGTCGGCACAATGCCGGTCACAGCCAAGCCGAAAATCGGCTCGGGCGAATCAATCGAATGCCCGCCCGCCAAGGCAATACCGGCTTGCCGGCACGCAAAACGCCCACCTTCGACAATTTGTTGAGCCACTTCTGCCGGTAATTTATTTACCGGAAAGCCCAGAATCGCAATCGCCATAATCGGCTTGCCACCCATCGCATAAATATCGCTAATCGCATTGGCAGCAGCAATTCGCCCGAAATCAAACGGGTCGTCCACAATCGGCATAAAGAAATCGGTGGTACTGATAATCGCCTGCCCGTTCCCTAAATCATAGACGGCAGCATCGTCCGCCGTTTCATTGCCTACCAATAAATTCGGATCGACAAATTGTTCTAATTGAGTTTGTAAAATTGTCCCTAACACCTTAGGCGAAATTTTACAGCCTCAACCCGCCCCGTGGCTGAACTGCGTAAGTTTTATCGGTTCAGACATTCTGCCTCCATCGTAAATCAAAATTATGCCTATTGTACGCCAACAAGCGGTAGAATTTGGGAAAATTTTTGCAAATTTTGATAATTTCCTGAGACTGTATAGTCTCGAAATCAATTTCTGGCTAAAGATAATTTCTAACAAGAAAAATCAGAACGAATTTCAAGTATTCGGAACATTCGACCGCTTGCTTAACTTCAGCTATAATTCATCTTTTTAAAATAAGTAAAAACAGGAAAGACAATGTTTGAATTAAACCCAATTAAAAACCAACTGGCTGACTTAAGCGAACGTACAGCGGTCATCAGGGGGTATCTTTGACTTTGATCATAAAGTCGAACGTTTAGAAGAGGTCAATGCCGAACTGGAGCAACCCGATGTGTGGAACAAGCCGGAGAAAGCACAAGCACTGGGCAAAGAACGCTCTATGTTGGAGCAAATTGTCAATACCATTAAAACCTTAGAGCAAGGGATTGAAGATGTTGAAGGGTTGATTGAGCTGGCGGTGGAAGCAGAAGATCAGGATACCTTCAATGAAGCCCAAGTGGAAGCAGACGAATTAGAGAAAAAACTTACCGATTTAGAATTTAAGCGGATGTTCAGCGGCCCACACGACAGTGCCGATTGCTATTTGGATTTGCAAGCCGGTTCGGGTGGAACGGAAGCTCAGGACTGGACAGAAATGTTACTGCGTATGTATTTGCGTTGGGCGGAGAGCAAAGGGTTCAAAGCCGAGCTGATGGAGGCCTCAGACGGTGATGTGGCAGGGATTAAATCCGCCACCGTGAAAATTTCCGGCGACTATGCTTACGGCTGGTTCAGAACCGAAACGGGTATTCACCGCTTAGTGCGTAAAAGCCCGTTTGATGCCAATAATGGTCGTCATACCTCGTTCTCCGCCGCTTTCGTCTATCCGGAAGTTGATGACGATATTGATATTGAAATCAACCCTGCGGATTTGCGGATTGATGTGTATCGAGCATCAGGGGCAGGCGGTCAGCACGTCAATAAAACCGAATCGGCAGTGCGAATTACCCATATGCCGAGTGGCATTGTGGTGCAGTGTCAGAACGGTCGTTCGCAACACCAAAATAAAGATCAGGCGATGAAACAGCTGAAAGCAAAACTTTACGAGCTGGAAATGAGCAAGAAAAATGCGGAAAAACAGGCGATGGAAGACAATAAATCCGACATCGGTTGGGGTAGCCAGATCCGTTCTTATGTGTTGGACGACTCACGCATTAAAGACCACCGCACCGGCGTGGAACATCGCACCACCCAACAAGTGCTGGACGGTGATTTGGATAAATTTGTCGAAGCAAGCTTAAAAGCAGGATTGTAATTTCATTTCCATTGATGATAGTGCCAGCGTCCACGCTGGTACTTTATTGATAATCTACGGTACAAACAAAAGACACTCGTGCCATCATTTAAGGCAAACATTATGCTTTTCGACTCTCTCCAATTTAGCATTGGCGTTACCTTACCAACCATTTTGTTAATGCTGTTCGGTATTTTTCTACGCAGACGAAAATTTATTGACGATACCTTTTGCAATATGGCATCAAAGGTGGTGTTTAATTTTACCCTGCCACCGATGATTTTCTTGAATATGCTAAAAAGCCCGTTAGATTTCTCCAGCCAAATCAACCTGATTTCGACCGGAGTCGGCGGTTCGATTTTGATCTATTTATGGGCGGAATGGTGGGCGGCTCGACATATTGAAAACCGCCGTTACCGTTGCATTTTCACTCAAGGCACTTTCCGCACCAATGCGGCAATTTTAGGCATTGCCTTAATTCTTAATGCTTATGGCGATAAAGCTCTAGCTGCCGCCTCCGTCTATATTTCTTGCTTAGTGATTACCTTTAATGTGCTGGCAGTGATTACACTTACCTCGTCATTAAGTGATAAAAAAGTGAATTTTGGCAGATTAATGCTATCAATTTTGAAAAATCCGCTGATTTTAGCGGTGATTGCGGGCTTAATTTTTAACTATTTTAAACTCAGCCACCTCATTCCTAAACCGCTTGAATCTGCCGGTAAATTAATGGCAAGTCTGACGCTTCCACTGGCACTTATCT
This sequence comes from Mannheimia haemolytica, assembly GCA_900638155.1. Classification (NCBI taxonomy): domain Bacteria; kingdom Pseudomonadati; phylum Pseudomonadota; class Gammaproteobacteria; order Pasteurellales; family Pasteurellaceae; genus Mannheimia; species Mannheimia haemolytica. Next base: position 1,893,140 of record LR134495.1, read on the forward strand.
GCACCGGAGCAAGCATTAATTTCAAGCAATTAAAACAATTTAACCAAGGGGCTGAAAGCACCATCAATAAAATTGTGCTGTTTTCTGCCTCTATTCGGCTGATTTTTGCCCCGGTTTTCTTTCTACTACTCGGAAAATTTGTATTTCAGCTTCCGCCAATGGAACTTGGCATTGTCTTTGTAGCAGCCTCTGCCCCTGTAGCAGCCGCCACTTATGCGATGACCAGAAATTACGGCGGTGATGGCGAAGCAGCCGCAAATCTTATCGGCATTACCACGCTTGGCTCAATGTTTAGTGCCAGTATCGGTTTATTTTTATTAAGACAAATCGGCTGGGTTTAGCCAATTTATTAATTAAAGGAATAATATGGAATATCGTTACTACATCACTACTGCTATTGCGGTTGCCTTATTGCAACTGTTTCTATTCAGTTTAACTAAAACAGTTGGCTGGTTATTTAATTTATCTGCAAAAAGTCGTAAAACCGTTGGCATTCTCACTTTCTTAGTGATGAACGGCCTCGTGATTTTGCACCTTACCCGCACTTTTACGCTATTTAGAATAATGGCATTCATCTTGGTATTACTACTTTTTGCATTTTTTATCAGTTTTTTCACCGCTTGTATTTACAAAATATTCAACGGCAATACTACCGTCAATCGCTGGCTGAAAATCGCCTACCCATTTGCATTCTTTGGCTTACTTGGACTTGGCTATTACAACGCTTATACCCCAACAGTAGTACATTATTCGGTGAAATTGGATAAACCATTAGAGAAACCGCTTCGCATTGGTATGGCAAGCGATCTGCATTTAGGCAAACTGTTTGGTGCGAAACAACTTGACCAACTGGCAGAGATTTTCAACCAGCAAAAAGTCGATCTGATTTTATTACCGGGCGATATTATGGACGATAATGTCTCTGCTTATCGTGCCGAAAAAATGCAGCCTCATTTAGCCAAATTAAAAGCTCCTCTTGGCGTGTATGCTACCCTCGGCAATCACGATTTCTTCGGGGCACAAAACAGCATTGCACAAGAAATTCAAAATGCCGGTATTACTGTTTTATGGGATCAAGCGGTCGAAATTAATGGAAAATTTACGCTTATCGGGCGTAATGATGATTTAGTCAAAAACCGTCCTTCTGCCGAGCAACTTTTACAAAACGTGAACACTAAATTACCCGTAATTTTGCTCGACCACCGCCCGACTGAAATTGAGCAACATGCTAAATTGCCGATTGATATTCAAGTGTCCGGCCACGCCCACAAAGGGCAAGTATTCCCTGCAAGTATTATTACCAAACTGATGTATCGCTTACATTACGGCTATAAAAAAATCGGCTTCGGGCATTATTTTGTCACCTCTGGCTACGGATTCTGGGGCGTGCCTATGCGGTTAGGCTCACAGTCGGAAGTGATGATTATTGATGTGGAAGGGAAAAATCCATAATTTGATATAGGGGCAAATTATTATTTGCTCCTAATTTCACCGAAAATAACTGATGAGTAAAATTTTCGCTAAAACCCAGCGCTTGTTAATCTCTCGATACTTTTACTGTTTGCTTAATATGCTTTAAATGCACGATGATGGTAAAAGTCATCATCACCAATAACGCCCAAGCACTCCATTTGCTCATATGCACCATAGACCAAGCTCCAAGCTGATTTGGGTAGCGCCAAATTCCGGCAAAAGTACCGATATTTTCCGCCAACCAAATGAAAAAACCTATCAGGAAGAAAGAAAGCAACAGTGGCATTTTCCGTGCAATGTCATAAGGGGTGAAGAACACAAAAGTGCGTGCATACAGCCCTAATGCAAAAGCGGCAATATACCAACGGTAATCCCCAATGTAATGATGCGTAAAGAAATTCAGGTAAATCATCAGTGCCGTTAAAGTGGCTAGCCAGTAGGGCGGGTGGCTTTGGATTTTCAAATCAAACAACCGCCACGCTTGTATAATGTAAGAGCCAACTGCCGCATACATAAAACCGGTGAATAATGGCACGTTAAACAATTTAGTATAGGCAAAATCCGGATATGCCCAAGATTGAATATGACTCGATGTTTTAAAGACTTCTAACACAAAACCAACCAAATGAAATAGGCTTATTGCTTTTAGTTCGTCCCACGTTTCCAGCCCCAGTTTCACCATTGCGATTTGCACCACTACGGCAAAAATCAGCAAAATATCATAACGAGGTAAGCCCCATAATCCCGTTTTTGGCACCGCAAACATCGCAATAAAAAATAACCCCGCAAATAAACAGGCTCTAGCTTCTTTTAACCCAAAGAACCAAAACTCTGTCAACAAACGACTCGCTCTGCTTAACCTAGCATTAGGTTTATGATTCATTAACCAAGCATCAAATTTATTCAGTCTTTCCATCTATTTTTGTCTTAATATCTTGCATATTAATCTATTCTACCAAAAGCCACATTCAATTCCACGTAAGCTACCTTAAATCGCAAAATGGAGGAAAACTTGCAAAATTTTTCTGAAATTTGACCGCTTGACATCATTATTTTGTGAGCTATGTCACAGTCATTTTGTCTGACTTTCGCTATACTCTTTACATAACTAATTTCGAGGAGTTTTATATGAGCGAATTTGTCCTCAACGATCACCCACATCGTCGTTTTAATCCATTAAAAAATCAATGGATTTTAGTCTCTCCGCATCGGGCAAAACGCCCGTGGCAAGGGCAACAAGAAGAAATCGTGCAAGATGAAAAACCGAGCTATGACCCAAGTTGTTACCTCTGCCCCGGCAATAAGCGGATTACCGGTGAACAAAACCCGAATTACACCAAGCCGTTTGTGTTTAAAAACGACTTCTCTGCCCTGCTACCAGACACACCGGCACCAATACCGAATGATGATCCGCTGTTTCAGATTTCTCATACACAAGGCGAAAGCCGTGTGATCTGTTTTTCGCCTGATCATAGTAAAACCTTACCGCAACTTTCCATCGAGGAAATTACTGATGTGGTAACAGTTTGGCAAGAGCAAGCGAATGAGCTGAAAGAGCGTTATCAGTGGGTGCAAATTTTTGAGAACAAAGGCTCGATGATGGGCTGTTCTAACCCTCACCCACACGGGCAAATTTGGGCAAGTAATTTTCTACCCAATGAAATTGCGATTGAAGACGAATGCCAAGCAGCATATTTTGCTCAATATGGCTCGCCACTGTTGCTTGACTACGCACAACGTGAATTAGACAAACAAGAGCGAATTGTGGCAGAAACCAAAGATTGGATTGCAGTTGTGCCTTACTGGGCGGCTTGGCCGTTTGAAACGTTGCTGTTGCCAAAAGCTAAACAGTTCAAATCCATTACTGATTTAAACGAAACGGAAAAAGCCGATTTAGCCCTTGCGTTGAAAAAGCTTACCACCCGTTACGATAATCTGTTTAACATTAGTTTCCCATATTCAATGGGCTTTCACTTCGCTCCATTTAACGGCAAGGAAAATGCTCACTGGCAATTACACGCCCACTTCTATCCACCACTCTTGCGTTCAGCCACGGTGCGTAAGTTTATGGTCGGTTATGAAATGATGGCAGAAAGCCAACGTGATTTAACTCCGGAACAAGCTGCCGAGCGTTTAAATGCAGTAAGTGATACCAAACACTATAAAGATAAATAAGGAATTTAAATGAAACCACAAGAAATCGCTTTGCAACAATTTGAACAACATTTTGGCTATAAAGCAGAACGCACGGTATTTGCCCCGGGTAGAGTGAACATTATCGGCGAACATACCGACTACAATGATGGATTTGTGATGCCCTGTGCCATCAATTACGGCACAGCAGTCAGTTTTGCCAAACGTGATGACCACAAATGGCGGGTATTTGCCGTTGATCTCAACCAACAAGATGAATTTGATTTAAGCCAGCCGATTGAGACAAGCGAACAGAAATGGGCGAATTATGTGCGTGGCGTGGTGAAATTTATTCAAGCTAAGCACCCCGAATTCAAACAAGGGGCAGATTTAGCCATTACCAGCGATGTGCCGATGTCATCAGGTTTAAGTTCTTCCGCTGCATTGGAAGTTTCTATTGGTAAAACCGCTCAACTACTCGGCGATTTACCGCTTTCTTTACAACAAATCGCATTAATCGGGCAAGAGGCTGAAAATAAATTTGTCGGCTGTAACTGTGGCAATATGGATCAACTCACCTCCGCTCTCGGGCAACAAGATCATTTAGTGATGATCGACTGCCGTAGTTTAGAAATCACCCCAACCCCTGTGCCACAAGGCTATTCGATTGCAATTATTAACTCCAACGTAAAACACGACCTAGTTACCGGTGAATACAACAGCCGCCGTGAACAGTGTGAATTTGCCGCCCACTTCTTCGGCAAAGCAAAATTGCGTGATGTTACACCTGAACAATTTATTGAACGAGCTTCAGAACTTAGTGAAGCGAATGATCTGGCGTATAAACGGGCAAAACATATCATCAGCGAAAATCAGCGAGTGCTGGAAGCTGCGGAAGCCTTAAAAGCGAATGATATGGTCAAACTCGGTGAGTTGATGGCTCAATCTCACGATTCAATGCGTGATGATTTTGAAATTACCTGCCCTGAAGTGGACTGCCTCGCTGAAATCGCCCAACAAGCTATCGGCAAAAACGGCGGAGCCAGAATGACCGGCGGCGGCTTTGGCGGCTGTGTTGTGTGCCTAGTACCAAATGATAAAGTGGAAGATCTTCGCCAAGCCGTTGCTGAAAATTACGAAAAGCAAACCGGCATTAAAGAAACCTTCCACGTTTGTACTGCCTCCGATGGGGTGCGGGAAGTCTAGCCTCCTTACCTAGCACGAGCCGTGCTAGTTTAAATTATCCCAGCTCCTCTGGAGCTGAAAAATAGAGAGCCACAGAGTGGCTCAGATTTTCTAACCCCATACGGCTCGTATGGGGGAAAGAGGTAATCTATGAAATTATTCACCCTTGAAAATGCGTTTTTACGCATTACTCTTTCTGATGTTGGGGCATCTTGGCTTTCGTGTATTGTCAAAATGCCGAACGAAGAACGGGAAGTATTAGTTACCACGTCTGCAAAAAATTGGCAAAAACAGACCGCTTTCTTTGGGGCGACCATCGGGCGTTACGCTAATCGCATTGCCAATGCGGAATATCGCTTAAACGGCAAAACCTATCAACTCGCTAAAAATAACGGTGAACATAATCTACACGGTGGCGAGCTTGGAGCAGATAAAGTAGTGTGGCAACTTGAAAGCCAAAGCGAACAAGCGGTCAAATTTAGTTATGTTTTTGCAGATGGCGAGGAAGGATTTGGCGGCGAAGTGAAAGCTTTTGTGGAGTATCGCTTGACCCAGAATGAGCTTCAAATCAGCTTTGATGCGACGACCAACCAAGATACCCCGCTTTGTTTAACCAACCACGCCTATTTTAATTTGCAAGGTTCAGAGACGATTTTAGATCACGAGCTGATGATTAATGCAGAAGCCTATCTGCCGGTTGATGCAAGCGGGATTCCAAATGCTCCGCTTAAAAAAGTGGACAGTACCGGCTTTGACTTCCGCTGTGCTAAAAAAATCGGGCAAGATTTATTGGCTGATGAGGACCAAAAAGCAGTAAAAGGTTACGATCACGCCTTTCTTCTTGCAAAAAATAGTGAAAATCCGACCGCTTGTTTAGCCGTGGAAGACTTAAAAATGGAGTTCCGTACCTCAATGCCTGCCCTGCAAGTTTACACCGGCAACTGGCTTAAAGGGCAACCTGACTTAAACGGGGGAGAATATAGCGATTACGCAGGCGTGGCGTTAGAACCTGAGTTTTTCCCAAACTCACTAAACCAGCCTGAATTACTCCAATTTGGAGGGATAACAAAAGCAGGAGAAGGGTATCATCACACGATAAGTTATCGATTTATTATCTAGAATTATGGGCGGACACAAAATCTGCCCATAAAAACACTGGTTATTGCGTTAATGTTTTCACCAACCCAATCACTTCTTGAATCTGTTTTGCAGAGAGTTTGCCCTCAGAGGTAAATTGTACTTTACCTGATTTATCCAACACCGCAATAAAGCTCTCTTTCTCTTTTAAGCCCCACACTTTTTTCACACTGCCTTGCTGGTCTAACACTACTTGGCTGTGAGGGTTGTCAAGTTTGCCGTTTTCTACGCTGTTTTTCACAAATACCCCTGTGCCAACAATCGCATCGTCAGCATTTACAATCGTCACAGTCTGGTATTTGGCACGATCAAAACCAGCATTTTTAATTGCTGTCATCAAGGCCTCATTCTTTTCTTTCACCGAGCTTCTACCAGCAAAATGATGAATAATGCGTACTTTGCCTGCCAAAGATGATGAATGCCAATTTTTATAGCTGACTTTCTCGGCTGACACCACCAACTCACCATCTTTGGCAACCGAGACAGCAGGTAATGCTTGATTTAATTGCACATTGTGAGCAAAAGCGGAACTTGCAAAAAAAGCCCCAAAAATAACCGCTTGAGTGAATAATTTTTTCATTTTTTCTCCTATTATGTCGGCGGCATAACACGCCAGTAACCTAATGCTACACTAAAAGTGCTGATTCTACTCAAATTTTTGTTTAAAAGAAAAGCATTCGATGAATTTTTCTACTCGTTAATTCATTGAATTTGTGGTATTTTAGCAAGCGTTTTTCATAACACTTATTTTTATACCACTCAAACATTTAAGGAGTTTTTATGCAACAAGGTGGCGGAATGGAAATGATCTTTATCCTGATTATTTTCGGTGCAATTTTTTATTTTATGATTTATCGCCCACAGGCAAAACGCCAAAAACAACAACGTGATTTACTTGCAAGTCTGGCAAAAGGAGAAGAAGTGTTAACCAGCGGTGGTTTAATCGGTAAAATTACTAAAGTGACTGCTGATAACGACAACATCGTGATTGCATTAAATGACACTACCGAAGTAACCATCAAACGTGATTTCGTTGTTGCGGTATTACCAAAAGGTTCATTAAAATCACTTTAATCAACCCTCTTATCAAACTTTAACATTCGGGGATTTATTGTGTTAAACCGTTTCCCTCTATGGAAGAATTTAATGGTGATCTTCGTGATCGCCATTGGTGCTTTATATGCCCTTCCAAATTTATATGGCGAAGACCCGTCAGTACAGATTTCCGGTACTCGTGGGCAACAAGCCACGCCTGAAACACTTACTCAAGTGCAATCTACACTCTCATCAATGAATATTCAGCCGAAATCTGCCGTATTAGAAAATGGCTCGATTTTAGTGCGTTTAGAGCGTGATGACCAACAACTTCCGGCAAAAGAAAAAATCTCGGAAGCCTTAGGCAATAACTATTCGGTGGCATTAAACCTTGCTCCGGCAACACCAAGCTGGCTGACCGGCATTGGTGGTAGCCCGATGAAACGTGGCTTAGACTTGCGTGGCGGTGTCCGCTTTTTAATGGAAGTGGATATGAACACGGCTCTTGCAAAACAGCAAGATACGTTGCAAGACAGCCTACGTAACGATTTCCGTAAAGAAAAATTGCAATATCAAGCGGTCAAAAAAGGCGAAAATTTTGCAACTGAGATTGAATTTGCCGATAACCAAACGGCAGAGAAAGCCGTGCGTTTAGTCCGCCGATCTCACCCAACACTTGATGCATTAGTCAATGAGAATAAAGTGACTTTAACGCCTTCGGCACAAGCACTTTCTGAATCTCGTACTATGGCAATTGAGCAAAACCTCTCTATTTTGCGTAAACGTGTCGAAGAATTGGGTGTATCTGAACCGACCATTCAGCGTCAAGGTGCAGACCGTATTGTAGTTGAATTACCGGGTGTGCAAGATACCGCTCGTGCCAAAGAGCTTTTAGGTGCAACAGCAACCCTTGAGTTTCGCTTAGTCAATACTGAAGCTAATTTAGCCTCTGCGACAAAAGGCATCGTACCGGCAGATTCTGAAGTACAAAATAGCCGTGATGGTAATCCGGTGGTACTACGTCGCAAACCTTCTTTAGGCGGTGAACATATTATTGATGCGACCGCAGGAAAAGATGAGCGTGGTTTACCACAAGTAAGTATTCGACTGGATACCGAAGGTGGCGAAATGATGGGTGAAATTACTAAAATGGCAATCCAAAAACCGATGGCAACGCTTTATACCGAGTTTAAAGATTCAGGGCGTAAAGATGCTAACGGCAAAGTGATTTTAGAAAAACACCAAGAAGTAATTAACGTTGCGACTATTCAAACCCGTTTAGGTAATCAATTCCAAATTACCGGGATTAACTCTGCAGCTGAAGCTCAAAACCTTGCCGTATTATTACGTTCCGGTGCGTTAATTGCTCCAATCGTGATTGTCGAAGAACGTACTATCGGGGCTTCTCTTGGTGCAGATAATGTGAAACAAGGTATGGAAGCAGGCTTACTCGGCTTAGGCCTAACCATTTTGTTCTGTTTAGTGTATTACAAAATGTTCGGCATTTTTGCTTCCCTTGCACTTATCTTCAATATGATTTTAACTGTAGGGTTAATGTCATTAATTGGAGCAACACTGACTATGCCGGGAATTGCCGGTATCGTACTTGCTGTGGGTATGTCGGTTGATGCAAACGTGCTAATTTATGAGCGAATCAAAGAAGAGCTACGTAACGGACGTTCCATTCAGCAAGCTATTCACGAAGGTTATAGCGGTGCGTTCTCCAGTATCTTTGACTCTAACCTCACTACCATTTTAACGTCTCTTGTGCTTTATGGTGTAGGAACAGGGCCGGTAAAAGGCTTTGCCGTCACCCTTGCGTTAGGGGTGATTATTTCGATGTTTACCGCAATTACCGGAACCCGTATGTTAGTAAACTGGGTTTATGGTGGCAAACGTGTGAAGAAACTTTGGATTTAAGGTGGAAAAATGGCTATTGAAAATACAAAACAAGATGTAGCAGACGTTAAACTGCCTTATAAATTAATCCCCTTTATGAAATACCGCTATGTCGGATTCATTTTTTCGCTGATTGTCACTGCATTGTGTATTTTTACTATTGCGACAAAAGGCTTTAACTGGGGGTTAGATTTCACCGGCGGTACAGTCATTGAAACTCAATTTTCACAACCTGCCGATTTAGCAAAACTGCGTACAGAACTTGAAAACAGCGGTTATGGCAATGCGTTAGTGCAAACCACAGGCAGTCAAAAAGACTTGATGATTCGCTTAGCTGCGAGTGCAGGCGATATGAGCGTTGGAAATAAAGTGATGGATATGATCCATCAAAAATTAGATCCAAATGCGATTATCAAAAGCATTGAATTTGTCGGCCCAAATGTTGGGGAAGAGCTGACTCAAGGGGCTATTTATGCGACCTTAGCCACGCTGGCAATGCTACTCATTTATGTAGGAACACGCTTTGAATGGCGGTTAGCGGTAGGCGGTATCGTGGCTTTATTTCACGATGTATTAGTGACGATCGGGATTTTCTCGTTCTTACAGATTGAAATCGATTTAACCTTTGTAGCAGCGATTTTATCGGTTGTCGGTTACTCGTTAAATGACTCGATTGTGGTGTTTGACCGTGTACGTGAAAACTTTTCCAAAGTTCGCCGCTCCAGCTCCATTGAAATTATTGATATTTCCTTGAGCCAAACGCTTTCTCGTACATTAATGACCTCGGTAACTACCCTGTTTGTGGTGTTAGCTCTATACTATCTCGGTGGTCCAACCTTACACAGTTTCTCACTGGCTTTATTAATCGGTATCGGCTTCGGTACTTACTCATCGATTTATATTGCCATTGGCTTAGCACTACAGCTTGGCTTAAAGCGTGAGCATATGGTTCAGCCTAAGGTTGAAAAAGAAGGGGCAGATCAAGACGCTTTCATCGATTACTAACCATCATACAAAAGCAGGATTCATTCCTGCTTTTATTTTTTGCCTTATATTTTAAGCCACGCAAACGTTTGCTTATTGTACCAAATTTCTGTAAAATTCCGAATCCCAAAATTTCCCCTTTCATTTTTTCTTTTTTGAGGTTCTTATGTCTTTATTTAAATTTGAGGAGCGTGCTTCAAACGTTCGTCAAGAAGTAATTGCAGGTTTAACTACATTCCTCGCAATGGTGTATTCGGTTATTGTTGTGCCAGGAATGTTAAGCCAAGCCGGTTTCCCTGCCGAATCGGTGTTCATTGCCACCTGCTTAGTTTCAGGTTTAGGTTCAATCTTAATCGGCTTATGGGCAAATGCACCAATGGCTATCGGTTGTGCGATTTCCTTAACTGCTTTTACAGCCTTTAGCTTAGTGTTAGGTCAACAAGTTTCTATTCCTGTCGCACTTGGGGCGATTTTCTTAATGGGGGTGGTGTTTACCTTAATTTCTGCCACCGGTATCCGCACTTGGATTTTGCGTAACTTACCAAGCAGCATTGCTCACGGTGCAGGTATTGGGATCGGTTTATTCTTACTGATTATTGCCGCGACTAACGTTAAATTAGTCATTAACAGTGGTATGGATATTCCGGTTAAATTAGGCGACTTTACCTCATTTCCGGTATTAATGTCATTAATCGGTTTAGCCGCTATTATCGGCTTAGAAAAACTGAAAGTAAAAGGCAGCATTTTATGGGTGATTATTGCGATTACCATCGTAGGCTTAATTTTTGACCCTAACGTAAAATACGCAGGCTTTTTCAAAATGCCGAGTTTTGGTGAAAATTCGCAATTCCTAAATCTTGATATTATGGGAGCATTAAATACCGCCATTTTACCTGTCGTATTTGCGTTAGTAATGACCGCTATTTTTGATGCAACAGGTACTATCCGTGCGGTTGCAGGGCAAGCCGGTTTATTAGATAAAGACGGACAAATTATCAATGGCGATAAAGCCCTAACTTCTGACTCATTCGGCTCAATTTTATCGGGCTTATTTGGTACAGCACCAGCGGCAGTGTATATTGAATCGGCAGCAGGTACAGCCGTTGGTGGTAAAACCGGTTTAACCGCTGTAGTGGTTGGTATCGGTTTCTTATTTATGCTGCTCTTCCAACCTCTTGCATTCTTAGTGCCAAGCTATGCTACCGCACCGGCATTAATGTATGTGGGCTTATTAATGCTAAGTAATGTCTCTAAATTAGATTTCAGCGATTTTGTAGGTGCAATGGCAGGCTTAGTATGTGCGGTATTTATCGTATTAACCGCTAACATCGTAACCGGTATTATGCTAGGCTTCGCAACACTGGTGATTGGTCGCTTAATTTCAGGTGAAGCCAATAAATTAAACCTAGGCACAGTGATTATTGCGATTATGTTAGTTACCTTCTACGCTTTTGGCTTAGCGATTTAATTTGCAAAACATAAGAGAAAAAATACCGCTTGTAATGTTCAATTACAAGCGGTTATTTTTGCTCTAAAATTTGCAATCAACTTAAAATAGATAAAAACACATTCACACCTAAAATCCCCAACGCTACGCTTAAAAAGGTATTTTTCAGCCAAACATAGCTACCTAATACGCCTATTAAAGCCAGAATTTGTGCCAATATTAAGTTAAAGCCTTCCCCGTTTTTAGGAAAGTTTAGGCTCGTTAAAAGCAATAAAAGCATAATCACAAGCGGTAACATTTTGTTTAATTTTTGCAAAATGGGCGAAGATAACACCTTTTTCGGTAAAAATTCCGGCAAAAAACGACAAATTTGCGAGCCGAGCACTAATGCTGCAAACATTATCAAAATATCATTTGTGCTCATTTTCTACTCCTTTCTCTAGTTTGATTGAAGAAGATTGAGGTAATAAAGCCACAATAACAATCGCTACTAAAATTGCCACCAATAACACGCTGGTTTCGGTAATCTGACGAGCAAGTAAAAATCCGATTAACGCAATCACAATCGGTTTCCATTGTTTTTGGTTTTTGTATTGCTCATAGGCTAAAATTGCAAACAAACAAGGCAGAGCAAAATCCAAATGCGGAATATAGTTCGCCACTGAATCGCCTAACAACACACCGACAATCGTGGAAAATGTCCAATAAGCCACACATAGCACAGCGATTTTAAAGAATAATGCTTGCTTTTGCTCTTTCGGTAATGAAGATAACACCGCAAAGCCTTCATCGGTTAAACCGGCAATAGCAACCAGACTTTTCGCTTTGGATATCGGCTTATGCTCCATCATATTTAAGGTATAAAAACTAAAACGTAGGCTCATTAACAGCGTACTCAAAAAAACCGACACTGCCCCAACACCGGAGACAAAAAACGGAATCGCTGCATATTGTGCCGTCCCCGATACCACGGTAAAACTCATTACAATCGTAAACCACGCAGGCATTCCGGCATTAGTGGCAAGCATTCCGTAAGCTACACCTGCGGCAAAATAGCCCATAAAAATCGGCATGGTTAATTTAAGAGCATATTTCCAACTATTTTCCATAACTAAAATTTAACATTAGACTAAAGGCATTTATTATTCTGAATTTTGACAAAATAGCAAGAGCTACTACAAGCGGTTATTTTTTGCTAAAACTTGCAAATAGTTGGTAAATATTAAAGTAATAGGCACAATTGCCCTACTTCATTGCAATTAACTATTTTCAACCAGCGCTTTGAAATGCTAGACTTCACTACCTTTTATTTTATGTTTTCAGGAAAGTGATGAACGTACTCAAATTAATCTCATTAAAATCGATCTTAATCGCCTCTGGCATTTTCTTATCGGCTCAAACAGCACAAGCAGAAGGCCGTTTAACTGTTTATTGCTCGGTACAAAATAATGTTTGTGAAGAAATGACCAAGCAATTTTCACACAAATATAATGTCGAAACTAAATTCATTCACGGCGGAACCGGTACAATTTTCGGAAAAGTAAAAGCGGAAGCATCGAACCCTCAGGCAGATATTTGGTATGGCGGCACGATTGAACCTCACTTTCAAGCAGGCGAATTAGGCTTACTGGAAGCCTACCGTTCACCAAAACAAGCTGAAATTCTGCCACAATTTAAATTCTTAGTTGAAAGTGAACAAGGTAAATTTACCTCTATCGTTTATATGCTTGTATTAGGGTTAGGCGTGAATACCGAAAAACTCGCCAAACTAGGCATTGAGGCACCGAAAAAATGGGAAGATTTATTAGATCCTCGCTTAAAAGGTGAAGTACAACTACCTGACCCTCGTAGCTCCGGCACGACTTATACGTTTATGACCACTCTTTCAACCTTATGGGGCGAAGAGAAAACCTTTGATTATCTGAAAAAACTCAACAATAACGTCTCACAATATGTGAAAAGCACCCTAGTCACCAGCAATCTTGCCCGTGGTGAAAGCGCAGTTACAGTAGGCTTTGTACATAGTTATGCCACTGAAAAAGAAAAAGGTGCGCCTATTGAAGCCATTATTCCGGAAGGTAAAGTGGGCTATGCGTTAGGCGGTGTCAGCATTATCAAAAATGCCCGTAATTTAGATAACGCCAAACTCTTTATGGATTGGGTGCTTTCAAAAGAAGCACAGGAAATTCCTTGGAAAAAACACGGTGTTTACCAAACCCCAACAAACATCAATGCCGAAGTTGCTCCACAATCAACCAAAGCCGATGCGTTAGACTTTGTGGAAATTGATTACCAAAAAGCAGGTTCCAGCGAAGAGGGCAAACGCTTAATTGATAAATGGTTGGCGGAAATTAAATTAGCAAACTAGGCGTGAGTATTTGCAAAAATAGGCAAGAAAATAACCGCTTGTTATTTTGCCATAAAAAATCCGCATCATTTGATGCGGATTTTTGTTTAATGTAGTTTCATTGTTGGTCTCAAGAAACGGTTAATTTGCCCTACCAACACAATCAAGCCGGTTTTGACACAGCCGTGTAATGCCACTTGGTGCATTCGATAAAGCGAGAGGTAAGCCAAGCGGGCAATTTTACCTTCAATAAACATATCACCGCTCACTAAATTCCCCATTAGGCTGCCCACCGTGCCGAATTTTGAGAAGGAAAGCAGTGAGCCTTTATCGTTAAATCGAAACGGCTTCATCTCTTTTCCTTCTATCAATGCCACAATATTTTTACCACATCGGGTTGCCATTTGGTGGGCTGCTTGTGCTCTGGGTGGAATTGGCTTGCCATCTTGAATTAATGATGCACAATCGCCAATGACAAACACCGACTCATCAACGGTCGTTTGTAGCGTGTCTTTAATCTCAATTTGGTTCAAGCGGTTAGTTTCAAAACCAAATTCACGGGTAATTTCAGGGGCTTTCACGCCAGCCGCCCAAACCATAATATCCGCCTCAATTTTCTCACCTAAACGGGTCATTAGCCCATCTGGACGAGCTTCGGTAATCATCGTACCTAAACGCACCGAAACACCGGCTTTTTTCAATTCGTGGAAAGCAGAAACCGACACTTTCTCCGGTAATGCCGGAATTAAACGAGGGCCAGCCTCAATTAAAGTCACTTTCAAGCTGGCTCGATTTAATTTACCAAAACCGTAAGAATTTAAATTCTTCACAACGTGGTAAAGCTCGGCTGAAAGCTCAATACCTGTTGCTCCACCGCCCACAATCGCAATTTTTACATCTTTATTTTCACTATGTGAAAAACGTAAAAACAGCTCCATCATGCGTTTTTGGAAATCTTTTGCCTGCTCTGAGCCATCTAAGAAAATGCAATTCTCTGCAACCCCTTTAGTGCCAAAATCGTTAGATTTACTGCCGATCGCGATCACTAATTTGTCATAACTGATATGGCGTTCTTTAACGAGAAGTTGGTTTTGATCATTATAAATCGGAGCGAGTGAAACCGTTTTCTTCTCTCTATCTACCGCCACCAGCGTACCTTGCTGAAATTCAAAACTATGATTTTTAGCGTGAGCCCGATAGCTTAACGCATCAGTTCCCTCATCAATAGTACCAGTTGCCACCTCGTGCAACAGTGGTTTCCATAAATGCGTTGCATTGCGGTCAATCAGCACCACTTTTGCCTTTTGCTTACGCCCTAATTTGTTGCCCAGATAGGTTGCAAGCTCCAAACCGCCTGCACCGCCACCTACAATTACAATTGTTTCCATAAATACTCCGGAAATAAAATTAAAAATAAAAACTACGGCAAATTGTAGGCGTTTAAATGGGAATGTCTAGCTAAATCATAACATTCTCTTAACTTTTATCCACCTTAACTGTTCTCTACAAAGTGGAGCGGGGTTTTACATAAGCGGCAAATATAGCTTTTTTTATCTCGCATCACGGCATTATGTCGGCGAATGGAAAGCTGGTGAGTCTGGCAGGCACATTGGTAACTAAATTGCTGCTGCACACTTTGGGTATCAAAACAATGGTAAATTTCCGCCGGTACACCCAGTACAGTTTCCATCATCATTTTCCACTCTTTACCGTGAGATTGTACCCGCCCAAAGTGTTGATAAACCAAGATATGAGCCAATTCGTGCGGCACAACTTGGCGGATAAATGCCTGTTCATTCTCTTGCAATAACACAGGGTTAAACCGCACTTCGTTGCGTTCAAGATAAGCAACACCGGCTTTTACACCACGCATCGCATAGCTAATGGTTGGTGGCGTAAAAGTGGTATTAAAATAGTGATTTGCACGTTCAAGATCACGCTTTAATTGGCGTTGAACCTGCATTTTCAGTTGGCGAAGATCTGCCATTAACGTGGGCAGTCCATCGGTTGAAATGCCTTATCATAGCAAATATACAGCTCATCTTTGCCGCCACCTAAATAGATGTTTTGCAAATGAGGGTTATTCGCTCGCATCCAGTTAAAAAGTGCTAATTTAGACATTTCGGTATCCGGTAATTTGAGCTGATTAAATAGCTCTTTTTGTTTGGCGAAGTAATCATTCGCTTGGTTAAAGGCACAAGCACCGTGTTTTTCCCATTCGCCTTGCAACAAAGTTGCCCCCGGCGATTCAGCTAAATATTGCTTAATCGTCTGCTCTGCCACCATCGGCAAATCGCCTTGGCAATAACGAGGGTGTTCATCAACACTTCTTGCCTTGCCACTTTGCGGCCATAAGCCATGAATAACCCAACCAAAATCTGCTGAGCCACCACATTGATATTCCAAATGAGACGGAATTTTACCGTGATTATTTCGCTTTTGTTTTTGGCAAAACGCAGGCGACCACGACAACGCTAAGGTGTAATAATCGGTATCTACAATATGCTGTTTCAAACGGTCGTTTTTCATCTGCACATCATAGTTACCCAATGATGAAGTTGAAACTTGATGAGTCTGGCTACTTCGGGTAGATTTTTCCTGTGCTTTTGAAGGCTCTTTTTTATCAAAAAAGCTAAAAATTTGAGAAATGATTGCCAACACAACAATGACAATCAAAGAAACTAATTTTTTCTGGTTCATAAATATAAAATCTTAAAGTATAGAAATATTAGGTCAAACGCCCCTAACAAGCGGGCATATTTTAGCGTTTTTTTGCAAAATTTTCCGGTATTATGTAGCAGTTGCACAAAACCCGAGATTTAATCTTAACCGCAGTAAAGTTTCTGATGTCCTTAGCTCCCAAAATAGAGTTAAGGGCATTTCTTTTATCTCATTTTAGCTGATTTCTCCACGTATTACATAAAATTTCCTTACCGCAGACGAAGCCAATCCGCTCAACCTTATCAAAGGTAAGCTGATTTCCCTGCACTTAACTTTCAGTTAGTTTTGCAGTTAAAAAACTAAGCAGCCAACAGTTCTTGCTCGTATCTCATTCGTTCGTTGAGGTTTTTAAAGTAAGCTTGGGAAATTTCTTCGGGACTGAAAGCTGTCATTCCAATTAGCTCTTGCGAGCGATGATTACCTTGCCAATAGCCCACCCATTCCCTTAATGGCAATACCCATAAGCAACGTTTGAGAATGTCACTGAATAGGTCGCCATTAGATTTTTGGCGGTTATCTGACATGAACGCTGCTTGATTGGCGTAATGTAAGGCATACTTGTTATCGCATTTGTGATGTACACCACGATGTAAATCACGGAAACGAGCGTTAAAGGACTCTGCTAAATTGTTGTTGATGCCTTTTGCACTGTAACATTCTTTATGATTCACACTCCAGCGAGTGTAATGGAAATCCAAACCTTCATAGGCTGCATTTTCATCACACATAATATCGCTGCCTTGTTTCACGAATTGATGATTTAACGCCAAAACGGTCTTGGCATTTTCAGTGTAGTCCATTGCCACGATGGTTCTATTTGAACCCCATAGATTTTCATCATTAGAAGCACGTTGATTTAAGCTAATGATACAACGTTTAGTCGGTCTGAATTTTGGAAATTTCCGTCCTTTTTTATCGGCTTTTTGTTTCTGTTTATGGGCGTTTTTAGCGAAGTTAGTTGGACGTAATTTGAAATTAATCCACGCACCGTCTTCGTGAATTTCCCCTTGCAATGGCGTTAAATCACGAGTTTTGAATAGGGCTTCACGCAGTTTATGACAAAGTACGAAAGCAGTTTTATAGTTGATGTTTAAATGTCTGCTAAGGCTGATAGCTGAAATGCCTTTGACTTCATTCGCAAAGAGTAGAATTGCCGCTAGAATATCAACAAACGGTAATTTATGAAAAGCAAATGCTGTATTAGTCGTAATATAGAAGTGGCGTTGGCAATGTTTGCAACACCAACGTTTGCGAGATTGAAGAAAATAAGCATTGTGGCGGATTCCGCAATGTGGACATACTACGTCCGTAATATCGTTAGAATTTCCCCAGCGGTTGGTTTTTAAAAGTTGAAAGGCTTCGTCTTCGCTTAAACGAAAGATTTGTTTGAGATTTAAATTTTTAGATTTGCTTGAAAGCAGATAATGCTGCGCCATAAGTATTCCTTGTGTGTACAAGGTACTCAAAGCTAAACACTAGACATAAAAAATTGCCCACCTGAATTTCAGGTCGGCTCAAAGCGTTTTTTTAATTGCTTCGAATACCGTACTACACGCCACAGGAATGGCGCTATTAATAACCTTAATAATCAATATCAGGCACAGTGTGACTTTAATAAGCCACTATGCTGTGTAATTACAGCAAATATGCTACTTAAAGGAGCATACAGATAAACAAATGGTGTTCTAGCAAATTATTTATCTTCAAGATAAAAGAAGATTTGGTAATCGTAGAATAAATTGGGTGCAAGAAAAAAGCAACCTATTTAGGTTGCCTTTGTGAGGACAAGTTATTTCTAATTTATTTAATCAATACTAACCTGATTTCCTCTAATACTAACAATGTAGTTATGAGTAATATATTCGGCATTACCTGAGAATTTATTACCAACAGAATTTGCCATAACTCTACATTGTTTTATACCATTTTGATCGGAAATTTCTTTTGATTCAAAAGATGAAAATGCGATGAAGTTACTTCCTCTAGTGGTTTCTTCTGCGACCTCACCTAATCCTTCAAGCCCTCTCATAAGACCGTCCCAAAGAGGATTTGAACGGTCAATACCATTTGAAGCACGGTCAAGTAAGTTCTGAGCTAAATAATTAACCTGAACATTTTTCCTTCTTACGCCATCATTGATAAATCGGCGAACAGTTTCCTCTACAAGATAATCATCACATTCAATACTTTTTTGAAAAGTTGGAATGGTTTGTAAAGGAGAAATGGACGGGACTAATACATCAATACTAAACGCTGTTGCGATAACAGGGAAAATATATTTTCCAAATCGATGAAAAGCCATCATTATTCTCCTTGCTGTTCAGTTTTTTCAGGTTCTTTTTTTCTTGCATTAGACCACGAGCTAAATAATTCTTTAGGATAAATCAATGCTATTTTTATATATGTTTTTAGGAACTCACCTGAGTTTGCATCAAGATGTTCTGTTCTACGGTGAGCAATATAGCAGCCGACGATAAGATAGAAATAGATAAACTCTTTCATTTTATTCCTTACTTAATAAGTATTTAATTTATGCGGTTTCAATTTAATTTGGATAGAGTTAAAAATTCATAGAGTCAAGAATTTTACAAGGTGATTTTCTTGTAATAATGATTGGGTTAGGAACATTACCTGTCCCTAAATGCCCTGAATTCACAATATGTAGTTTTTTCCCATTGAGTACGAATTCATAGGTTGAAACAACAAGAAGCCCATTATTGTGCGTCGAGGATTCACATTTTTTATATTCTTGATTTTGTTTGAGTTTTATATTGTGAGCTTTTAGTTCTTTTTCTAAGATTTCCATTGAGCCATCATGGGTGATTTCATTAGATTGTATTAACGCATTAGCGCTAAGTGTCTTAAAGGTCATTTCATTAGAAGTGTTTAGCTTAATAGGAGAGTTAGTATTTTTCCCTTGAGATAAATTCACTAAACTGTCATAGAAAGATGAGCCTGTCGCATGGTTATTATTTCCAATTCTATTCTTAAGAAAAACACCTTGTGAAATATCTCTAAGCCCATTCGCAACTTCAGCACAAGAGGTTAAACTTAATCCAAGCATGACCGTTGTCAGTAATTTTTTCATTTAAATCGTCCTCATTTACATTGCACATTGAGCAATGGATTGTTTAAAGCTATAACCATTTTCCGTGATGAAATCGGAAACTAAACATTGGTTATCCTTGCATTCAAATGAATATTTGAGCGTTACCTTTGTGCTTTTATCATTTTTCATTCGGAATGCTGCCATCTGTACTTTATCAGCAGCGACTTTAAATTTAGGTTGGCTAGGATTCCAATCTTGTCCTGCGCCATAAATCGTATATCCTCCTAAGCACAGTGAATCAAAATCCTCTTCTGATTTATCATGCTTTTTAGCCTTTGCAATAACCTTTTTGAAATCTGGTGTAACGTATTTTTCTAAATGACCGTAAGGGTTATTGATACCACTCTTATGATAAATTTTAGTAAGAGTATCAAGTTTGGCTTGATCCAAATTAGATTCAGCAAGCACGTTTGTTGCAATCGTCATTGCCACTAAGGGAAATAATAGCTTTTTCATCACGCTCAAATCCTTTAATTACATTAAAATTCAGAACTAGGGAAACGTATTCCTAATTTAGGGAAATTTACCTTCAATTTAGGGAAAATTTCTGCTGATATAGGGAAAATTTGTATGCACTTATGGTATAGTATGTGGGAAAATTGATGTAGTAACTAACAATGTGCATCAATCTACACTAGTTGTGGGTATGCTAATCAATGAGTGGGTAAACAATGAATATCAATGAAAAAATTCGGAAGATACGTGAAACTAAAGCGTGGTCACAAGAGCAAATGGCAGAAAAGTTGAATATGTCATTAAATGGCTATGCCAAGATTGAACGTGGCGAAACAAAGTTATACTTGGATAAACTAGAACAGATCGCACAGATTTTAGATATTGATATTGTTGAGTTAATTCAATCAGGTGAGAAAAATATCTGCTTTCAGATTGAATCACCATTAGGTTCTGTGTATCAAGGTGTAGGAGAATCTTCGCTATTGATCGAGATTGAGCGATTGAAGTTGGCTCTTTCCCATGCTAATGAGAAAGAGAAACTATTGAATAAGCTTTTTGAACAGAAGGATAATGAAATTAAGGCATTGAAAGATTTAATACATTCCTTAAAAAAGTAAGTTAATAACTTATTTTATAGGAATAAATATTATTCATATTAAAAAACAACTAATTATATTTAAAGGAATTAAAACATGACAGTTAGAACTTGGGATAGTGATTATCCACAAGATTTGGAGTTACCACCGCAAGATGCTATAGAGTTCAACAAAGAAGCCTATCGAATGGTAAGTAAAGAAACCCCAGATATGAGTGATTTTTTAGCAAGTTTTAAAGACTCAAAACAGAAAAACTATACGCATTGCAAAGGAAGACCTGAATTTTATGCTACTTCTTTTTTTAATTCTCTTGATAAAGCTAAAGAGATGTTA
This sequence comes from Mannheimia haemolytica, assembly GCA_900638155.1. NCBI lineage: Bacteria > Pseudomonadati > Pseudomonadota > Gammaproteobacteria > Pasteurellales > Pasteurellaceae > Mannheimia > Mannheimia haemolytica. Next base: position 1,913,995 of record LR134495.1, read on the forward strand.
GTTTTAAGACCCAATGCTTTTAGAGGAAAATTTATTGCTGTCGGAACTATTAGACCTGAGCATGGAAAAGGAATTGAGAATCATATGAGTGGGCATATTTCTATGTGGTTTTATCAGGGGGTTTATCCTGAAGGATTTGTAAGAGCATGAAAAAAATATTATTTTTAGAAACAGACTTCGGTAAGTTATTTTACCATAATGTATATGCATTTTATGGTGAACCTGTTGTTTTTACAGCATTTAATGAATATAGACAGTTTTTCTTTTGTTATAGTCTGGGTTTAGATGATGAACAAGAAAATGATCTATGGCTAATCATGCCTATATCCGAAGATAAAAAGAATCGTTTAGAACAAAAAGATATACCAGTTATCGCAATGATGAAAGGGGATGGGTGTGAACATATTAAATTAATTAAATTAAATTTGGAAACAGGAATAAAAGAAGAAAGTTGGATTTCAACTAGAAATTATCCTTATTTAATGCCTAGTGATAATGTTTATATTACTGAAAATATTAACTGGGATGATACTCGCCCTTATACTCATAAGATAAGAATTGATGCTAGAAACCTTACAAGCAATAAACTTAATGAAATAACAATGCTTTTTAGCAATGTTATTAAGTCTATTTTTTCTAAGAATAATGTAAGAGTTAATCTTTTCCCACAAGATGCAATTCACGGTTCTTTTGTTTTTAGAGTAAAAACAAAATATGAAGGAAACGCAAGACAAGAAGACAGAGATAATTCCTATTCTGATTTATTAGATTTTAATGATATTAATAGATTTGAGGAAATTCTAGATAATAAATCTCTTGATATAAAGTCAACTTGGAAATTATTACACCTGATTAAATCTTATAATGGAGTAATTCAATTTATTGATGAAAATACTACAAAAAAATTATTAGATATAAACTCTGAACTTGCAGGGAATCTATTAAATTTAGTTGATTCAAAATTAGATAGTTATCTTGATAGTACAATGGTTCCACAAGCTAATGATCTTGATAGAATTAAAAAATATTTAGACATACTGAAATCGGATAATGTTGTAACTGAAGATAGACTAGGCGTTTCTGAAAGACAAATTAATTATTATCGTGATGCTTGTTACTTATTAGGGTTAATTAATGAAAAATATAATTATTTAACTCCAATAGGTAATAGAATAACAGAGATAACAGATCAGAATGAATACTTAAAGATATTAAAAAGACAGTTCGAAAATTCAGAATGTGGTTACTTATGGATGAAGAATCAGCAAGTTGCGACTATCTTAGACATAGATCCCGATTCCGCTGAGCAGTTTTTATTAGATAATGCAAGTGGATTAAGTAATACCACTTCTAGAAGAAGAGCATCAACTTTAAAAATCTGGGTTACTAAGTTTAAAACTATTCAATAAAATAAATAGCATAGTAAATATATTTTTACTATGCTATTTACTAAGCTTGTAAATTGTTTATTCTGTCTATAGCTAATTTTACTGCTTCTAAAGAAATATCATTTCCCTTGAATTTTCTATTTAAATACGTTGCTGCAATACCAACAAACCCAGAACCACAAAATGGATCTATGACTATATCATTTTCTATTGTACTTTGTTCAATGAGAATCTTTGCTAAATTAACAGGCTTTTCAGTCGGATATCCTTTAACTATTCTTTTTTCAACTAGAATATCTGGAATAGATAAATTGTTTAACTTTCTTTTTCCTTTTTCAAAAAATAAGATAAATTCATATCTAGCTCTATAATGGTAACCCATGCCTATAGCAACTTTATCCCATATAATAGGTTTCCAAAATTTAAAGCCAACTTTTTCAGCTATAGGTTTTATTATAAACATAGTTTCCTGATCACAAAATAGATAAAAATGGCTATTCTTTTTCAAAACTCGATATATTTCAGTAAATAATTCTTCGAACCGTTGATTGGGGAAAATCTCAAACCATTGGTTACTTGAGGATTTACTTTGCTTTAAACGAGTAGTTGTCCCTACTTTTCTATGTTTTTCTAGTGATTCATAAGGTGGATCTGTAATAACTAGATCGATAGACGATGCATCCAGAGTTTTTAACCAATCTATAGCATCTTGGTTATTAATTTCATTGTTATATTTCATTGTTACTTAATTCGCTCAAAATAATTTTTGAAGTTTTCTTCAAAATACGTTTTCCTAATTCATTTACAGAACGATAGTGATCAAGTAATTCCGATTCATCTTCATCCAAATCAATTTTATTTTCTTCTAAATACATTTTACCTTTACTTAATAATAACCAATTTAAATTGATGTTAAATTTATCAGCAATTTTTGATAGAAATTCTGAACTTGGTTCACGCTCACCACTAAGATAGTTATGTAGAGTTCTTAAAGGTATATCTACTAGTTCTGCAAATGCTTTAATTGAAATGCCTTGTATCTCAATCACAATCCGTAATCGTTCTCTAATGCTCATTTTGGCACTCCTTATTGACAAAAAATGCAATTTATGGCATCATCAAAATATAAAAATGCCCAATATGGCATTATAACTATTTTTCAAGCAAACTGTAAATCTGTTATGACCCAGCACTTCCTTTTAACCAGCAAAGCTCGAACGCTTTCGCCTATCAAGATAGCTTGTCTATCTGATGCGGAAGCGTTTTCAATGCTATGCGATATTCGTTGGGGAAGTGAAAAGCATGTCGTATGCCCTAAATGCGGTGTACGACATCAAGCCTACTTTATCTCTACTCGCAAGCAGTGGCGATGCAAACATTGTAAGCATACCTTTAGTATTACCTCAGGGACGATTTTTGCGAATCATAAGCTGCCGCTTCAAACCTATCTATTTGCTATCGCCTTATTTGTAAATGCGGTAAAAGGGATTTCCGCTTGCCAGCTCTCTCGTGATTTGAATGTACAGTACAAGACAGCATTTACGCTGGCTCATAAGATTCGTGAAAGCCTGATTGTACAACGAGAGCTATTCCCCCTAGTAGGCGAGGTACATATTGATGGAACGTATGTTCATTCCGCCCCTCGCCCAAAGAATAAAAAGGCGGAACGTGTGGATAGACGATTAAAAGAAAATACCAATCCAAACAAGCGTGCGGTATTAGTGATGCGTGAGCGTTATTCAGAACAGGAAACATCTTCTAATCCGCAATTAGTGGGTGCAAAGAAAACCATCACTTTCCCTATTCTCTCAGAGAACACAGAAGCGGTGAAGAAGTTAGCTCAAGCGTACATTGAGCCAAACAGCCGTATTTATGCGGACGAAAACGCAGCCTACGATGAATTGATGGTGAATTACGACCTACAACGAGTAAACCATCAACGTGAATATCGTAGTGATGAAGGCGTTACTAATAACCTTGCGGAAAGTTACTTTGCACGTTTCAAACGTATGTACTATGGACAAGTTCACAAAATGAGTAACGTTTATCTTGATAATTATGCCAATGAAGTTGCCTATCGTGAAGATACTCGTAAACTAGATAATTTAACCATTTTCAATGATATCACCAGTAAATGCCTCAGTACGTCATCAGATAATGCTTGGAAAGGCTATTGGCAAGGCAATCATAGACAAGTAGAAAGGCTGGTAATGTAATGGCAAAGAAAATCTATTTAAGTCAAATTCAAGCAAAAATTGACCGCTTGCAGCGTGAGCGAAAACAAGTGCTAGAACACCTTACGTTAGTGGAAGATAAACTCAATAAGCTACAAGCTGCTATTGAGATTATGCAAGAAGAAGCGCTAACTGATGAATACAATACGGAGCTTTATACTTATCAAACTCATAAACGCCATTTCAAAGGCAAGTTACGCCAAATGGTACTGGCAGAGATGAAGGCTCAACCAAACCATGATTTTACCGTTAATGAATTGATTAAGCTCATTCTTATTCGAGATGGACAAGAACCAATCATTCAACCGCAGCATACTGTTTCTGTTCGTGGTGCATTGAAACACTGGCTTAATAAAGGTGTCGTCGAACGATTAGCATTAAAAGCAAATAATGTACGGTGGAGATTGAAAGCGTAACTGTTAATTAGTTTTCAAGGTTTTTAACCGCCAATGAAACCCTGCACGCTCAATTAATCCTTTTTTCTCCAACCGCAACAACATTCTTTTGACTGCTTTATAATGGTTATCGCCAACATCGACAAATTGTAGCTACCCCACTAATCGTAATGCCTGTTCTGCTATATCTCCACATACCAACCACGTCCCCTGATTTTCCTTTAATACTTGTGCGATTAAACGAGTAGTAATCACAGACTGACTTTTCGGTGTTTTTGGCATAAATGGAACTGCCAACTCGCTAATCTCTTGCGTTAAAAGTTGCATTTGCACCGTTAATAAATCTTGTTTTTCTTTCAGTTGAAGCAACCGTTCGACTAACTCGTGTTTGAGTAACTTTTGTGTCATAATAAAAAATCCCTATTGAGTGAAAATTTCAATAGGGATGTTAATGTTTTCAAGCGGTTAAATCTTTGTGCAACTGCTACATAATACCGAAATTTTCGCTAAATTACACCGCTTGTAAGCCTAGCCGAATCCATTTGACCAGTTCATCGGCTTCTTCAATCGCTAATTCCGGAATGCTCCAGTAGTGCATTTTTTGCACTTTTCCTTTAGCAAAATAGTGAAATTGTTCGGCATTTTCAGCTAAGAATAACGGCAAGGTTTGCGGATTAGCTTTGACAAAAATGCGATAATCTTTGCTGATAATAGCGACAATTTTATTATCAAAAAACAAGCAATATTCACCAAACATTTTTTTCGAACGCAAACCGGAAATCGGGCTTAGTTGATCTAACAGGAAATCCATAAATTCTGTATCAGCCATTGTGATTTCTCCTCGCAAGATAATTCGGGTTATAATACACAAATTACAGGGAGAATGATATGAAAGTTGGATTAGTGCTGGAAGGCGGTGGTTTACGTGGTATTTTTACCGCCGGTGTGTTAGATGTGTTTTTAGATGAAAATATTCATATAGACGGGGCAATCGGCGTTTCCGCCGGGGCGTTATTTGGCGTGAACCTGCCTTCAAAACAAAAAGGCAGAGCGTTGCGATATAACAAAAAATACGCTAAAGATAAGCGTTATATGGGGTTACACAGTTTGCTCACCACCGGCAATATCGTTAATCGAGATTTTGCCTACTATGAACTTCCTTCTAGGCTCGATCCGTTTGACCAACAGGCATTTGAGGCTTCCGGTATGGACTTTTGGGTCACCGTGACGAATGTCGAAACAGGCAAACCCGAATATATCAAAATTGACAATGTGTTCGAGCAAATGGAAGCCTTTCGAGCCACGTCATCAATGCCGATTGTATCCAAAATAGTGGAAATTGAGGGTAAAAAATATTTAGACGGTGGGGTGTCAGACAGTATTCCGGTGCAGAAATTTATTGAAATGGGATATGACAAAATTATCGTGGTGCTTACTCGCCCACTTGAATACCGTAAGAAACCAAGCTCGATGTGGCTGTTTAAACGTTTTTATAAAAAATATCCGAAATTAGTGCAACGCTGGGAAAACCGCTATGCGGAATATAATCAAGCTGTTGAGCAGATTATTCAACTCAATGAAAAACAACAGATTTTTGTGATTCGTCCAAGCAGAACAGTCAAAATCAGCCGTTTGGAAAAAGATGTAGACAAAATCCAAGGAATGTACGATTTAGGGGTAGAAGATGCCCGAAATGCGTTGGCTGGCTTGAGAGCATATTTAGCCAAATAAGCAAATTCTATTTGCCTAAAACGTTCAAAAAATATATTATAGACGTCTAGACGGAAACACTTCCAAACAGAATTCATACAAGCGGTGCATATTTGTAAAATATTTGCAAAAAATGACCGCTTGTTATTATTTAAATCTAATATTTAAGATAGAGAGGAATACAAATGGCAATTAATTTATTCACTTCTGAATCGGTTTCAGAAGGGCATCCGGATAAAATCGCAGACCAAATTTCAGATGCAGTATTAGATGAAATTTTAAAACAAGACCCTAAAGCACGCGTTGCCTGTGAAACTTACGTGAAAACCGGTATGGCATTAGTAGGGGGAGAAATTACTACCTCTGCTTGGGTGGATATTGAAAACTTAACCCGCCAAGTGATTTGTGACATCGGCTATACTCACTCTGATATGGGCTTTGATGCTCACTCTTGTGCGGTATTAAATGCGATTGGTAAACAATCTCCAGACATCAATCAAGGTGTTGACCGTGCCGATCCGTTAGAACAAGGTGCAGGCGACCAAGGCATTATGTTTGGCTACGCCACCAATGAAACTGAGGTGTTAATGCCTGCATCAATTACTTACGCACACCGCTTAATGGAACAACAAGCGAAAGTGCGTAAATCGGGCAAGCTCGACTGGTTACGCCCTGATGCGAAAAGCCAATTAACCTTTGCTTATGAGAACAATAAAATCATCGGCATTGATGCCGTGGTGCTTTCCACACAACACGCAGAGCATATTTCGCAAAAAGAGTTAATTGAAGGGGTGATGGAAGAGATCATCAAACCGGTACTACCAAGCGAATGGCTCAGCCAAAATACCAAATACTTCATCAACCCAACCGGTCGTTTTGTGATTGGCGGCCCAATGGGTGACTGTGGTTTAACCGGGCGTAAAATCATTGTAGATACCTACGGTGGTGCGGCTCGCCACGGTGGTGGTGCATTCTCTGGTAAAGACCCGTCAAAAGTGGATCGCTCTGCCGCTTATGCTGCTCGTTATGTCGCAAAAAATATCGTTGCCGCAGGCTTAGCCGATCGCTGTGAGATCCAACTTTCTTATGCTATCGGGGTGGCTGACCCAACATCAATTATGGTCGAAACCTTCGGCACAGGTAAAGTGAGCAACGAAATACTTGTGAAATTAATCTACCAAAACTTTGACTTACGCCCGTATGGCTTAATCAAAATGTTAGATTTAATCAAACCAATCTACCGTGAAACCGCTGCCTACGGACACTTCGGTCGTGAACATTTCCCTTGGGAAAAAACTGACAAAGCCGAAGCATTAAGAGCCGGAGCAGGTCTGTAACCTAAAAAGTAAGGCATAGAAATCTATGCCTTATTTATCTTCAATTACCAGCCTTTTATCATCGCCCCTTTAAACTCTTCATTCGCTTTGTTATACACCTCTTCTGTTTGGTAGGCTTTCACCAAATCTTTTACGGCTTCAGAATGTTGGTTATTTTCACGGGCAACAATTAAATTCACATAAGGCGAATCCTTGTCTTCAACGAATATTCCATCTTTGGTTGGTGTTAAACCGCTTTGCCCTGCGTAGGTAGTATTAATAATCGAAAAGGCAACATCATCCAATGTTCGAGGTAATAATGGAGCTTCAATTTCTTGGATCACCAATTTACGAGGGTTTTCAATAATATCCACACCGGTTGCTTTTAAGCCTGCATCTGCTCGCAGCTTAATTAAACCTTGTTTTTCCAATAAAATTAAGGCTCGTGCTAAGTTAGTCGGATCATTGGGAACAGCAATAGTATCGCCATCTTTCAATTCTGCCAGCGATTTAATTTTCTTTGAATAAGCTGCAATCGGATAAACAAAGGTATTACCGACTGGCACTAATTTATAGCCTTTTTCCTGAATTTGGTTATCTAAATAAGGTTTGTGCTGAAAAGCATTTAAATCCAGATCGCCCTTATCTAAAGCAGCATTTGGCGTAGCATAATCGGTAAATACGACTAATTCAACATTACGGTTATATTTTTCCTTTGCAATTTTCGCCGCTACTTCCATTACCTTATGTTCAGGGCCGGAAATCACCCCCACTTTCAGCGTCTCGGCTTTATCATTACAAGCGGTCAAAAAAAGCGAAAAAATTGCAACTGCACCGGCTAATTTCATTATTTTCATTATCTGTTTCTCCTTTTAAGAAAAGGACGGCAGAATATGCCGTCCAACTGATTACCAACCTTTCACTACGCCACCGTTAAATAATTTTAACGCTTCTTGGAATACTTCTTCGGTTTGGAATGACTTCACGAAAGTTTGTAAGCGTGGATCATCTTTGTTATCTTCACGGCTTACCACTAAATTCACATACGGTGAATCTTTAGATTCCACAATAATACCGTCTTTATCCGGACTTAACCCAGCTTGACCTGCGTAAGTGTTGTTGATTACCGCAAGTTCTACATCATCTAACATACGGGTTAAAAGTGAGGTATCCGCCTGTACGATTTTGATATTTTTCGGGTTTTCGATAATATCGTTTTCGGTAGCAAACACATTTTTCGGATCTTTTAATTTCAATAAACCGTGAGCTTGAAGCAATAATAACGCACGAGCAGTATTACTTGCATTGTTTGGAATCGCAACAGTCGCTCCGTCTTTTAACTCGGAAATGTTTTTAATTTTTTTAGAATAAGCCGCGATTGGCCATACTAGCGTATTGCCGATAATCGCTAATTTATAACCACGATCTTTCACTTCTTGCTCTAAGTAAGGCACCGTTTGGAACGCGTTAGCATCTAAATCTTTAGAATGAAGTGCGGCATTTGGTTGAGTGTATTCCGTAAACTGTACTAACTCTACATCTAAGCCATATTTCTCTTTGGCGATTTTTACCGCCACTTCGGTCATTTGGGCTTCAGGACCGGTCATCACACCCACTTTTAATGGGACTTGTTTTTCAACTTTAGCCGGTGATACAGACTGTGCTTTTTCATCTTTACATGCAGTAAGCGCTAATGCAGAGACTAACGCCACGCCTAATAATTTTTTAAAGTTCATTGTTTGCTCCTTCCTATATTTTAAAGATGAAAATGGCGATTAACCTAGCGCTTAATCGCCATTTAAGTAAAAATCAGCTAAATTACCAACCTTTTACTACACCATCTTTAAAGTGTTTTTGTGCTTCTTGGTACACTTCTTCGGTTTGGTAAGATTTAATAAAGTTTTGTACATTAGCTGCATCTTTATTGTCTTGGCGAGCCACAATAATATTCACATACGGTGAATCTTTAGACTCAACAAATACACCGTGATCTTGGGTATTTAAGCCTACCTGCCCGGCATAAGTGTTATTTACCACCGCTAAATCTACGTCATCTAACGCTTTTGCGGCAATTGAAGTATCCACTTCTTTAATTTTTAAGTTTTTCGGATTTTCGATAATATCCACTGAAGTTGAGAATAAATTGGTATTATCTTTTAATTTAATTAACCCCTGTTTTTCTAATAAAATCAAAGCACGAGCTAAGTTTGAAGGATCATTTGGTACTGCAATTACCGCACCTTCTGCTAACTCAGACACATTTTTCACTTTTTTAGAGTAGCCCGCTAACGGATAAACAAAGGTGTTACCCACAATCACTAAGTTGTTTAAACCTTTTGATTGGCTGTCTTTATCTAAATATGGTTTGTGTTGGAATGCGTTTGCATCTAAATCACCTTTACTTACTGCAGTATTCGGTAAAGCGTAGTCGTTAAATAAAACGAACTCAACTTCTAAACCATATTTTTCTTTTGCAATCTGTGCTGCACGTTCTGCAACGGTATGCTCAGGGCCTGACATTACCCCTACTTTGATTTTAGCCGGAGCTTGAGCTGCCGGAGCAGCGGTAGATTCTGCCTTTTTCTCTTCTTTACAAGCAGTTAATGCTAATGCAGAAACCAATGCAACACCTAAAATTTTCTTGAAACTCATAGAAACCTCTTTTAAATAAAATTAACGATGATCGTAACGTTTTGCTAAATAATCACCCAATTTTTGGCTGATCATCACAATTGCAACAATAATAATGGTAGCAATCCATTTCACATACACCATATTACGGTGTTCTCCATAGCTGATGGCTAAATTGCCTAAACCGCCGCCACCAACAGCCCCCGCCATTGCTGAGTAGCCAATTAAAGCAACCAGCGTTAGCGTAATGCCATTAATCAAAATCGGTAATGACTCCGGTAAATAAAATTTCGTTACTACCTGCCAATTTGTTGCTCCCATTGATTTTGCCGCTTCTGTTAAACCGGACGGAATTTCAAGCAACGCATTAGAAGTTAAACGGGCAAAAAACGGAATGGCAGACACGCTTAAAGGAACAATAGCCGCCGTTGTGCCTAATGTTGTGCCTACAATTAAACGTGTAAACGGCAACAAAATAATCAATAAAATAATGAACGGAATCGAACGCCCGATGTTAATAACGACATCTAACACTTGATGTAATCTCGGATTTTCTAAAATTTCACCTTTACCGGTTAAAAAAGCCAAGAAACCAATCGGTAAACCGATGACTACCGCCAATGCCGTTGCCACAAAGCCCATATAAACGGTTTCAAAAGTAGATTCCCATACTAAGCCCCACATCTGTGGCGTCATCTCACGTAAAAAATCAGCCCACATAGCCTAACACCTCTACTTTTACATTGTTATCAATTAAATAAAATTTTGCTTCTGCAATAGAATCCGGATTACCACTTACTTCTGCGATCACAAACCCAAATTTTACCCCACCAGCATAATCGATTTGTGACATCAAAATACTAAAATCAATGCCGAATTTTTTCGATGCCATTGAAAGCAAAGGAGCATCAACCGAACGTCCGGTAAACTCAAACTTTATAATCGGCTTACTATGCTCAGTCGGCGAACTTAAAAGCTGCTCGGTATATTCTTGCGGCAATTCAAAATGGAAAGTCGATTGAATAAATTTCTGAGCCAACTCGGTTTTCGGATTAGAGAAAATTTCACTTACCGAGCCAGATTCAATCAACTGCCCCTTATCAATCACAGCCACTCGGTCACAAATGCGTTTTACCACTTCCATTTCGTGAGTGATTAATAAAATCGTCAAACCAAGACGTTTATTAATATCTTTTAATAACTGCAAAATGGATTGTGTAGTCGCCGGATCTAACGCACTGGTCGCTTCATCACACAATAAAACGTGCGGATCGCTGGCTAACGCACGAGCAATCGCCACACGCTGTTTTTGTCCCCCTGAAAGATTTGCCGGGTAAACGTCTTTACGATCTGTTAAGCCCACTAAATCCAACAGTTCATTAACTTTCTTCTCAACTTGCTCTTTTGGCGTATTACTTAAACGCAACGATAACGCCACGTTTTCAAACACAGTTTGTGATGAAAGCAAATTAAAATGTTGGAAAATCATTGCAATATTACGGCGAGCATGAATCAACTCTTTATCCGACATTGCCGTTAAATCTTGCCCATCAACAATCACTTGCCCCATTGTCGGGCGTTCTAATAAATTTACACAGCGAATTAAGGTACTTTTTCCTGCCCCTGATGCTCCAATGACACCATAAATAGTGCCTCTTGGTACTTCTAGGTTTACATTATCCAGAGCGGTAATTTTTTTGCCCTTTACCTCAAATTGTTTGCTGATATTTTTCAGCTGAATCATTTTCTATTTATCCACATTCAATTAACTATTATTTTTGGTTATTTTAGACGTCTAGAATGCTATGTCAATCAACTAACCCGATTTTTTTATTCCAAATAAGCATAACGCATAAAATAATAGCTTGCACTTGAAATAAATTAGGGTTTTGTATGATTGGTTTTCATCACAAGCAAACAAGCGGTCAAAATTGGCAATTTTTTGTCAAATTTAACCGCTTGTATTCTATACTTTGTTTATCAATGCCAGCACATCTGCAAATAATTGTTTAAATAAAGTTGGAATTGAATGTTCTCCTCGATTACGCATCTCATTAGATAACGCAATGGCTAAATCAGGTTTTGAGTTTTTTTGAATAGCGCGTTTAATAATGTAAGAAACTGGAAATTTCTCTTGTGAGCGCCAATTTGCCAAACGCACAAACACATTTCGCAAGCCAGCTTTATAAAAAAAATGCTCTATATCTTTTTGTGGTAATGTCGTCAACCTTTGCTCAAAATGCACATCCATACTTTTTACCGTATCGGCATAGCGCTTTCCTGCATCATCACCATCGGTTAATACATACCACTCAATCCCCATTGCTTTTGCATATTTAATCAATGGACGTAGACCACATTGAGCAAATTCCACAATTTTGATTCCTTCCATCTCTAAATTAATCTCAAGTAACTTAGCCAATTCCATCAACAACCATACTTCAGTTTCACCTTCAACCAAAATCCACGCTTTAGCAAATAGAGCCAAGCCCCGATTGTGGTGAATATGAAAGGTTAATTTCCGCAAATCTTCCTTGCCTAAACTGTGGCGTTCAAGCCAATAGGCTTGAGTGTGATCGTTATAACGCACCAAACGGCAGATTTCCCGCAGCGGCACTTGCGATAATAATTCAATAGAATTAGTAGTGGTGATCCGTTGGCTGGGTAAAAAACCGAGCAGTTCCCAAAAAATCGCAATCATTCGAGGGTGTAGTTGAGCATTCAGATCTTCAAATAAAATAATCGGCTTTTCTATTACTGTAGATTTAGGATTAAACAAAAATAGAGCAGAAATATGCTGCTGAACAGATTCGACCAATTCCGGCTGCTGTTTTAGGCGTAAACAGAGGGATTTTACTTTTTCCCACCACAGAGTCGTATCTTGCATACTAGTTTTGATCAAATAGCGACTTTGGCTGGTTAGAAAATAGTATTTAAGCAGCGAAGAGAGGGCATTTAATTCACGCTGAAAATCATCTTCAAGTTGAGACGATCCTTTAAGTAATAAGTCATTATGCACCCTGTTATTGAGTCTTGCATCACGCAAGCGATAAACAGGGTGATGATAAATAAACTGCCGAATGGCGTTTTCAGCCTGTTCTATGTGAATAGGCTTTAGGGCTTGATCGACAAATTGATAGTCGGTGCTAATCTGCTCCGCTTGTAATTTTCCGGTTACGGCAAGCGAAACATAGCGGTGGTTATCCATATAAAAAGCGGCTTTTTCTAAATAAGGGGGAAATTGCACCACTAAATCGTGCTGTTCTTCACAAAAGGTAAACACCAATTTGATGTCCCGCACTTGGTTAGGTGTATCGATATATTGAATATGGAAATCTTTAAACCGAAATTGGTACAACGCCTGTTCAAGGTTAAAAATCAGGCTTAATGCATCAATCAGACTGGATTTACCCCACGCATTTTCGCCAATCAAGACCATATTCGGTCGCAGTTGGAGCGATAAATGGTTAATGCCACGAAAGCCGCTTATTTCAATCTGTTTTAGATACATACCTTCCCCCTTGTTGCATTACCTTTTTACAATTTCATAGCAAGGTTGGTACGCCTCTCCGGTTGGAATTTTCATACGGTGTTGAACCACAAAACGTTCCAGTAGTTTATCCATATGATCCATTAATTTACGATTGCCGTGTAATTTAAACACGCCATATTTCTCAATTAAATCCGAGGTTCCCGGCTTAATATTACCTGCAACAATCCCTGAAAATGCCCGTCTTAAATTCGCAGCCAACTGCTCTTTTGGCTGTGCTAAACTTAAATTCAGATTCGCCATATTTTCGTGGGTTGGAATAAATGGCGTAATAAAATCTTCCTCAATTTTTAACGACCAGTTGAAATTATAAGCATCACCACTTTCATAACGGCTGCTTTTTACCTCTGTCATAGATTGCTTCACTTTACGAGCCACCAACACCGGGTCATCAATAATAATTTCATACAAACTGCGTGCTTCTTCGCCTAAGGTTTCGCCAATAAATTGATCGATAGCATAGAAATAGTCTGCCGATTCTTTCGGAGCGGTTAAAATCAGCGGTAATTTTTGTGCATTGTTAGCAGGGTTTAATTTAATGCCGATAATATACAGCAACTCTTCCAGCGTTCCCGGTCCGCCGGGGAAAACCACAATGGCGTGACCTAAACGCACAAAGGCTTCCAACCGTTTTTCAATATCCGGCATAATGATTAGCTCATTTACAATCGGATTCGGTGGCTCGGAAGCAATAATAGACGGCTCGGTAATGCCAATAAAACGCCCGTTCTTATAACGCTGATTGGCGTGTCCGATAGCCGCTCCTTTCATCGGGGCTTCCATCACACCGGCTCCACAGCCGGTCACAATATTCAGCTCACGCAAACCAAACTCTTGTCCGACTGCACGGCAATATTGGTATTCGGTGTCATTGATCGAATGCCCGCCCCAACACACCACTAAATTCGGATCGGTATTCATTTCAATCGCTTTCGCATTACGCAAAATCGAAAATACGGTATTCGTGGTTAAGGTTTCTAAAGAACTCTCTTCAAACGGTCGAATCGCATTTTTTAACGCATTCACAAACACAATATCCCGTAGCACGGCAAAAAGATGATATTGAATATTCAAAATCATCTTGCCGTCAACAAACGCAGTTGCCGGCGGATGATGCAATTCAAGTGAAACACCCTTTTCACGGGTTAATAATCGGATTTCAAAATCAGGATATTGGCTTAACAATGCACGGCTGTCATCGGTATGCACGCCGGAATTTAGCACCGCCAAGGAGCAATTACGATAAAGTTGATACAAATTCCCCTGTGTATTCTTTGCCAGCAATTCCATTTCCAAATGGGAAAGCTGCTCCATACTCCCTTTCGGGTTGACTCGATGTATTGCCATTGCTTACTCCTTGATTTGCAAAAAATTCATTAAATATGACCGCTTGTTACCTCAATAGTTTATCAATCACCCGACTTACCGCAAAAAAGCCGAAGGTTGCCGTCACCATAGTCACCGCCCCGAAACCGTTGGCACAGTTCATCGTTGCCGACACCTCACAACCCTCGCCCATTTGCGGGAAAATCAGTTGCTGAGTCGAAGAGACGCACTCCACGCCGAATTTGCTTTTATTGCTGAAACCGTACTCTTTACGCAACAAGGTGCGAACCCTTGCCGCCAGTGGATCTTGCACCGTTTTGCTTAAATCGGTAATTTGAATTTTGGTCGGATCGGTCTGCCCACCAGCCCCACCGGTGGTGATAATTTTGATCTTATTGCGTTTACAAAACGCAATCATCGCCGCTTTTACTCGCACACTGTCAATCGCATCGATCACATAGTCATAGCCCCGATTGAGGTAGTCTGCGAGATTATCCTGCGTTAAGAAATCATCGATAATCTCCACCGCACATTCAGGATTAATCCGCTCAATCCGCTCTTTCATCGCTTCGGTTTTCAGTTGAGCCACCGTGCCGCTCATTGCGTGAATTTGGCGGTTGATATTGGTCACGCAAATATCGTCCATATCAATCATCGTGATCTTGCCGATACCTG
This sequence comes from Mannheimia haemolytica, assembly GCA_900638155.1. NCBI lineage: Bacteria > Pseudomonadati > Pseudomonadota > Gammaproteobacteria > Pasteurellales > Pasteurellaceae > Mannheimia > Mannheimia haemolytica. Next base: position 1,929,220 of record LR134495.1, read on the forward strand.
AGCGAGCCAATGCCTCTACCGCCCACGAGCCAACCCCTCCAATCCCAATCACACAAATATGCGAACGGCGTAGTTTCTCCAATCCTTCCGGCGTATAAAGACGACCAATACCGCCAAAACGTTGTTCGTAGTTATCAATTCGTTCCATTTTGCAAAATTTTCCGTAAAAATGACCGCTTACACATTCCCATTTTTAATATTTTCCAACGCTTCCCACCGCTCAAAAGCTTGTTCTAATGCAGCTTCGGTGTCAGCAAGTTTTTGTAGCTGGGCGTTGGTGTAGCTTGGATCTTTGGCGAAGAACTCGGCACTATTTACTTCGGCTTGCAGAGCTTCAATCTCGGCTTCGAGCTGTTCCATTTTTGCCGGTAACTCGTCCAGTTCACGCTGTTCTTTGTAGGAAAGTTTGGTTTTCCGATTTCCCTCCTCCTGCTTGCGGGGGGAGGTGTCCGCAGGACGGAGGTGGGGAATTTCTTCCACTTTTTGCAAATTTTTACTCGAATTTAACCGCTTGTCGGCAGTGGCGGCGAAGTAATTTTCCTGCTGTTGTTTAGCATCGAAATAGCCGCCGACATATTTATTCACCACGCCTTCGCCCTCGAAGAAGTAGCATTCGGTTACGGTGTTATCCACAAATTGACGGTCGTGGCTCACAATAATCAAGGTGCCTTGATAGTCGGTAAGCATCTCTTCCAGCAGTTCGAGGGTTTCCACGTCTAAATCGTTGGTCGGTTCGTCCAAAATCAACAAGTTGTTTGGTTTGAGTAACAGTTTTGCCAACAACAAGCGGTTGCGTTCACCACCCGAAAGGGCTTTCACCGGTGTCATTGCCCGTTTTGGTGGGAACAGGAAGTCTTGCAGATAGCCGAGAACGTGGCGTTTCACCCCATTTACTTCCACATCTTGCTTGCCGTCTGCTACGTTGTCCATCACGGTTTTTTCAGGGTCAAGATCGGCTCGGTATTGGTCGAAGTACGCCACTTCCAATTTGGTGCCACAACGCACCGAACCTGATGTCGGCTGAATTTCGCCAAGTAACAGCTTAATCAGCGTGGTTTTGCCGATCCCATTCGCCCCAATCAGGGCAATTTTATCGCCACGCAAAATGGTGGTGCTGAAATTTTTCAGCAGGGTTCTGCCGCCAATTTCATAGCCGGCATTTTCCACTTCAAACACAATTTTGCCGCTGCGTGCGGTGTTGTCGATCTGAATTTTCGCTGTGCCTTGCACCTCTCGGCGGTTTCTACGCTCTTCACGCAACGCTTTCAACGCCCGCACTCGCCCTTCGTTTCGAGTGCGTCTTGCCTTAATCCCCTGACGGATCCAGACCTCTTCTTGAGCGAGTTTTTTGTCAAACAGCTCATTTTGCAACGCTTCCACCCGCAGATCCTCGGCTTTTTCTTCCAAGTATTTATCGTAATTGCTTGGGTAGGAAACCAATTTGCCTCGATCCAAGTCCACAATCCGAGTCGCCATTTTGCGGATAAAGGCACGGTCGTGCGAGATAAAAATAATGCTGCCTTTGAAATCCAACAACAGATTTTCCAGCCACGCAATCGCCTCAATGTCGAGGTGGTTGGTCGGTTCGTCCAACAGCAATACATCGGGATCGGCAACCAACGCCCGAGCCAATGCCGCACGGCGTACCCAACCGCCCGAGAGTTCGCACAGGCGTTTATCGGGGTCGAGTTCCAACAGTTTCAAAGTATCTTGAATACGGTTTTCAAACTGCCAACCGTTATCGTGTTCTAATTGCGACTGCACCGCTGAAAGTTTGGCGAGCAGTTCATCGCTGTAATCGGTCTGCATTTGCAGGGAAATGTGGTGATATTGCTTCAATAAGTCGGCAAGGTGGGCAATTCCCTCCGCCACATAATCGAACACCGTTTCTTCAATATGGCGGGGCGGATCTTGCTCAAGGCGTGTGACGACAATGTCTTTTTCAAATACCAACTTGCCGTCATCAAGCTGAACTTCGCCCGCCAGAATTTTCATCAGGGTCGATTTACCCGCCCCGTTACGCCCCACCAAACAAACCCGCTCGCCGGGTTCGATGTGCAATTCGGTATGATCTAATAAAGGATGATCGCCAAAGCCTAAGTAGGCGTTGGAAAGATTGATAAGTGCCATAGTTTTTATTATCTACTGTATGATCCAAAAACGGTCGAATTTCCTTCTATTTTTGCAAAAAATTGTGAAAATTCGACCGCTTGTTTAGTTAAGATTATTCTTCAGTTGATGTTTCTGCTGTTTCGGCATTTTCTAATGCGTCTAGGCTTTCATTTTCATCGTCTTCAGGCTCGCAGACTCGTTCAAGGCTGACGACTTGTTCGTCTTCTGCGGTGCGAATAATGCGAACGCCTTGGGTGTTTCGTCCAACGAGGCTGACTTCTGCCACTCGGGTGCGAACCAACGTGCCGGCATCGGTAATCAACATAATCTGGTCGGTTTCCTCTACTTGAACTGCCGCAACCACTTTGCCGTTTCGTTCGTTCACTTTAATTGAAACCACCCCTTTGGTTGCTCGGGATTTCACCGGATATTCGCTAATCACCGTGCGTTTACCGTAGCCGTTTTGGGTGACGGTTAAAATATCGCCTTCAGTACGAGGAATCACTAAGGAAACCACACGGTCTTTATCAAGGCTTACGCTCGAGGAATCTTCCGCCTCTTCATTTTCAATTTCAATGATTTCAACTTCTTCTATCTCATCATTTGAAATTTCGGTGGTAGCAAGTTTAATGCCTCGCACACCGGTTGCAGTACGTCCCATCGCACGCACCGCGGTTTCAGCAAAGCGAACCACACGACCTTGTGCCGAGAACAGCATAATTTCGCTCTCACCATCGGTAATATCCACCCCGATTAGTTCATCGCCTTCGCGAAGTTTTAACGCAATCAAACCGCTTGCACGCACGTTGCTAAAGGCATCAAGGGAAACTTTTTTCACTACACCGCTAGCTGTTGCCATAAAGATAAACTTATCGGCACTAAATTCACCGTTTGGAATCGGTAGAATCGCGGTAATACGTTCGTTTTCTTCTTTCACTAACGGCAGAATATTCACAATCGGCGTGCCTCTTGCCCCACGGCTTGCTTGCGGTAATTGATACACTTTTAATTGATATAAACGCCCACGGCTTGAGAAGCAAAGAATGGTGTCGTGGGTGTTTGCCACCAAGAGTTTTTCGATGAAATCATCTTCTTTCATCTTGGTTGCCGACTTACCTTTACCGCCACGGCGTTGTGCCTCGTAGTCGGATAGCGGTTGATATTTCACATAACCGGCGTGAGAAAGCGTAACCACCACATCTTCTTGTGCGATTAAGTCTTCAATGTTGATGTCGCCAGAGGCTGCGGTAATTTCAGTGCGGCGTTCATCGTTAAAATCAGTTTTCACACGTTCTAACTCTTCACGGATCACTTCCATTAAGCGTTCCGGGCTGGTTAAAATGTGGATTAATTCACCAATTTCAGTTAAAAGTTCTTTGTATTCTTCAACGATTTTTTCGTGTTCTAAACCGGTTAAACGGTGTAAGCGTAGCTCTAAAATCGCTCTGGCTTGTGCCTCTGATAAATAGTATTCACCATCACGCACGCCTAAGTGCTCAGGTAAATCTTCCGGTCGAGAAGCCCCAACACCAGCCGCCTCTAACATTGGTGCAACATTGCCTAATGCCCAAGGGCGAGCCAATAAGCCTTCACGGGCTTCTTCTGCGGTTTTTGAGGCTCGAATTAATTCAATTACCGGGTCGATATTCGCTAACGCAATCGCCAAACCTTCTAAAATATGGGCACGTTCACGGGCTTTACGCAATTCAAAAATCGTACGGCGTGTAACCACTTCACGACGGTGTTTTACAAAGGCTTCGATGATCTGGCGTAAGTTCAGCACTTTTGGCTGACCGTTATCTAACGCCACCATATTGATACCAAACGTGACCTGCATTTGGGTTAAAGAATAAAGGTGGTTTAACACCACTTCACCCACTGCATCACGCTTGACTTCAATGACAATCGAAATCCCTTTTTTATCGGAATAGTCATCAATTTTACTAATGCCTTCAATTTTCTTCTCTTTAACCAGCTCGGCAATTTTTTCAATTAATTTTGCCTTATTCACTTGGTATGGCAATTCGGTTACGACAATTTGCTCACGCCCTTTTTCGGTGGTTTCCACACTGGCTTTCGCTCGCACATACACCTTGCCACGACCGGTGCGGTAAGCCTCTTCAATCCCTTTACGACCGTTGATAATCGCCCCGGTCGGGAAATCCGGCCCCGGAATATAACGCATTAGCTCTTCAACACTAATCTCTTCATTTTCAATGTAGGCCAAACAACCATCTAATACTTCGCCTAAATTATGCGGTGGAATATTGGTTGCCATACCGACCGCAATCCCTGAAGAACCATTGACTAACAGAGCCGGAATTTTGGTTGGCAATACATCAGGAATCATCTCTTTGCCGTCATAGTTCGGTGAGAAATCCACGGTTTCTTTATCGAGATCGGTTAATAATTCCTGCGTAATTTTCTGCATACGCACTTCGGTATAACGCATTGCTGCCGGTGCATCGCCATCAATAGAACCGAAGTTACCTTGCCCGTCCACTAACATATAACGTAGTGAGAACGGCTGAGCCATACGCACAATGGTGTCATACACCGCAGAGTCACCGTGTGGGTGATATTTACCGATCACATCACCGACCACACGGGCAGATTTAACGTGCGGCTTATTATAGGTGTTGCTGTTTTGATCCATTGAAAAAAGCACTCGGCGGTGTACCGGCTTTAAACCGTCTCGTACATCAGGCAAGGCACGCCCAACAATCACCGACATCGCATAGTCAAGGTAAGAGGTTTTTAATTCGTCCTCAATACTTACGGGAATAATATCTTTGGCTAATTCGCTCATTGAAATTTCCTAATTTTATTAGTAAAAGAGCCTTAAATAAGGCGAAAAAATTGGCGAGATTATAGCATAAAAAGCAACAAAAAGGCGTACAAGCGGTCATTTTCTTTCGCTAAAACGTGGATTTGCCGGCATTCTTAATGCAATTCGCTCCCGATTCGCCGCCAGAGCGGTTTCAGTCGGTTGGTAATCCAGCCAGAGAGCGGGCTCTTGCGGTAAATATTCCGCCCAGAAATATTGCACCTTAAACCCTCTTGCTAAACATTCCTCGTGTAACGCATCGTAACGCTTTTTCAAAAACGTGAGTTTATTGAAGAAAAACCGAACGTGCCCTTCGCCCAGTTTGTAATCTTCCGGCTGTCCTTTTAAACTAAATTTGCCTTTCGCCACCGCATTCGGAATCCGAGTAAGTTCACGGTGTTCAGCAAGCAGGTGTTGATCGCATAATTCCGTTGGCGGAACAAGGTTAATTCGGGTCATTCTGATTTTCCTTTTAGATTAAATACGGTATAGTAACGGCTAAATTTACCATAGGAAACTCTTATGCAAAATGTCGATCAACAAGAAATCAAAAAATTTGAAAATATGGCTAAAACCTGGTGGGATCCAAACGGCAGTTTCAAGCCGATTCATCTGCTTAATCCGCTGCGTTTAGCCTATATTTTAGAAAAATCGAACGGTTTATTTGGCAAAAAGGTGTTAGATGTCGGCTGTGGCGGCGGTATTTTAAGCGAAGCGATGGCGAAACAAGGGGCGATTGTTACCGGCATTGATATGACCTCCGAGCCACTTGAGATCGCTAAACAACACGCCAAAGAAAACGGCTTAAACATTGATTATCAGCAAACCACGATTGAAAATTTTTTAGCAAAAATGACCGCTTGTCAGCACGAAAAATTTGATGTGATAACCTGTATGGAAATGCTGGAACACGTTCCCGATCCGCTTTCTATCGTTCAAAGCTGTAAAGCCTTGCTCAAACCTGACGGCGTGCTGTTTTTCTCTACCATTAACCGTACTTTTAAAGCCTATATGTTGGTAATTATCGGGGCGGAATATGTGCTGAAAATGTTGCCAAAAGGTACGCACGAATTTGAAAAATTCATCAAGCCTGCCGAATTGTTAGCTTGGTGCGATCAGGCTGATTTACGTTGCCAAGAGATGAAAGGCTACCATTTCAACCCATTAACCGAAAAATTTTGGCTGAATAATGATGTGAGTTGTAACTATATCGCTACGCTGAAGCCAAATAATTAACTTGCAAAATAGAACGAAATCTTTACTATACACCGCTAATTTCTAAGCCTAGTACAACTATTATGACAGACGATACTCAAAAATCTGATAAAAAAATCACTTATAATTTCAACAAGTTACAAAAACGTTTACGCCGCAATGTCGGCAATGCTATTGCCGATTTTGGTATGATTGAAGAGGGCGACCGTGTAATGGTGTGCCTTTCCGGCGGTAAAGACAGCTATACGCTGTTAGATATTTTGCTCAATTTACAGCAAAGTGCACCGGTGAATTTTAGTGTGGTGGCGGTCAATTTAGACCAAAAACAACCGGGCTTTCCGGAAGAGGTATTGCCTCGCTATTTAGACAGCATTGGTGTGGAATACAAAATTGTGGAAGAAAACACCTACGGCATCGTAAAAGAGAAAATTCCGGAGGGCAAAACCACCTGTTCACTTTGCTCACGCCTTCGCCGTGGGATTTTATACCGCACCGCCACCGAATTGGGTGCAACCAAAATTGCATTAGGGCATCATCGTGACGATATGCTGGCGACTTTATTCTTAAATATGTTCTACGGCGGCAAAATGAAAAGTATGCCACCAAAACTGATTTCTGATGACGGCAAACAAATTGTGATTCGCCCACTCGCCTATTGTAAAGAAAAAGACATTATCAAATATGCCGAAGCCAAGCAGTTCCCGATTATTCCGTGTAATCTGTGTGGTTCTCAGCCTAATTTACAACGCCAAGTGGTGAAAGAAATGCTGAATACTTGGGATCGCCAATACCCGGGGCGTTTAGAAACGATGTTCAGTGCTTTGCAAGATATCGTGCCGTCCCACTTATGCGATCCGAAATTGTTTGATTTTAAAGGGATTAAACACGGTCAAACCATTGATGGCATTGAAGGCGACACCGCTTTTGATGATGTCAAAATTGAAACCAAAACTTTCTTAGACGAAGATGACGATAACAATTTTGCCGAAGCGGGAATGATTCAGTTTAAAGAAGTAAATTAATACGGCAAAAGTCGAAACTAAAGGTAGCAGAGCAATTTCCGCTACCTTTAATATTGTAACTCCCCGATCATCTGCACCAGCCCCGCCAAACTCTCCGCTTGCATTTTTTCCATCACATTGGCTCGATGTACTTCCACCGTACGCACTGAAATCGCTAATTTATCTGCGATCTGTTTATTGGTGAAACCTTGCATAATCAGTGGCACAAGGTTACGCTCTTTTTCCGTCAATTTGGCGTAATTTTGCGAAATTTCACGAATTTTCACCGCTTTTTCACTTACTTTTTCCGCCTGTGCAATCGCCTGTTTTAGCTGTTCAAAACTTGCCGGCTTTTGCAGAAAATCCACTGCGCCTTTTTTCAATTCAGCGACTGCCATCGGCACATCACCGTGGGCGGTCATAATCACCACCGCCAGGGTCGATTGTGCCTCTCGCAGTTGTTGATGAACCTGTTGCCCGTCTGGCAGCGGCATTCGAATATCTAGTAACAGTACGCCTTGCCGGTGTAAATCCGCCTGCGCCAAAAAATCTAGGCTGGATTGCCACGTTTGGATTTCCATCCCGAGCGGGGCAAGCAGGAAAGACATGGCGTCTAAAATGCTTTCTTCGTCATCAAGAATGTGAATAATCATTTTTTCTTTTTTCCGTAGGGGCGGGTCCTGTGCCCGCCCTGAATTTGATAGGATTTACGGGCAGGCACAGGACCTGCCCCTACATTTATATTTGAGGGAGTAAAAGCACTACCTTCGCCCCTTTCTCCCCGTTCGCCAATACAATCTGTCCGTTGAGCGATTGCATCAGCCGTTGACATAGCACCAAGCCTAGCCCTAAACCGTGCGGTTTGTCGGTGCGAAACGGCACAAACGGAAATTCAAGCTGGGCAGGGGAAAAACCGCCGCCGTTGTCTTCAATGGCAATTTCCAGCCCGTTTTCGACCGCTTGTAACCGCACCGTAATCTCGCTTGCACCGGCTTGCAGGGCGTTGAGCAGGCAGTTTGTCAGCACTTGTTCCAATACCGTGGCGTGTAAATTAAGCCGAAAAGTGCGGTCGGCAATCAGCGAGATTTGTGCATTTTGGCGATTTTCCACCGCCACAAACTCGATCACATTGGCAATCAATTGGTTCAAAATGACCGCTTGCGGTTCACCGCTCGGGCGGTTTTGCACCCAGTCCCGAATGCTCTGCATCGTTTTCACCGCCCGATCTACCTGCGCAATCAGCTTATCCAAAATCCGCTGTTGATAGAGATCGCTGTTTTGGCTTTTCAGCCCCTCAGCGTACATTCGCACCGCCGACAACGGCTGTTTCAGTTCGTGGGCAAAACCGGTGGTCATCTCGCCCAGCAGGGCAAGGCGGTCGGCTCGGGTCAGCTCCTGCTGATACTGCTGCATTTTGCGGTGTGCCTGCTGTAACGCCTTGCTTTTGCGATAAACCTGATAACGCAGGGCAACAAGGTTGAGCAAAATGAACAACGCCACCGCCAGCAGCCCGAATTTATTGAGCCTAACCCAATCCAGCACCGTTGCCCACAGGCTTTTTTGTTGCGGGTGACGATAAAGTTCACGCAGAATGTGATCGGCTTGGGCGGAAGAAAACGGCAACGTCCAGCGGGGCAGGTCGGGATTTTGGCTGTTTAGCAAGCGTGTGGCAAGCTGAACCGCCAGCTCGTTCGGTACATTTTCCATCGCCGCCAGCGACCAGTTCGGCAACAACGGCGTGCTGGCAAGGCAACCCTGTGCCTGTGGGTTTTGCAAAATTAAGCGAAAATCCGACCGCTTGAACTTGCCCTCTTTCTCCAACTCTTCCAGCAAACAGACCGGCACAATCGCCGCTTCCACCTGTTTTTCCGCCAGCAAAGCCAAGGCATTTTCCACCGGAAAACCGCTAAACTGCACCGAAAAATCCCGATTTTGCCGCATTCCTGCCTGATGAAACTGATACAACCCAAGCAAAAAACCGCCGAAGGCATCGTTATCCACCGCACTGATGGTCTGATTTTTCAGATCGCTTAACTGCCGATAATGGCTGTCGGCACGCACCCAAATGCTACTGCCCACCGCCCCTTGCTCACCATTTGCTGAAAACGGGCTATTAAGCGTAGCAAGCCACCGCACATTTTGGTTACTCAAATAGAAAAACTGGGCTTGATTAGTCAGCAGAAAATCCAACTCCGTACGGCGACTCGCCTCGTTAATCCCCAATGGAACAAGTTCAAACCGCTCATTGGGAAACTGCAAATTTAACCAATCCACCCAAGGCTGCCAATGCGTGCGGGTGTAGGCTTCCCCTCGTTGAGCGAGAATGCCGATTTGGTAGGTTTCTGCCAAAAGCAAGCTGGGGAGAAATAGAAGAAAAAGGAACAGTTTTTTCATTTTAATATCGTAGGTTGGGTTGAGCTTGCGAAAACCTAACATTTATTGGTTAAACTTACGGAAACCCAAGATTCATTATTTAAATAACAAGCAGTAAATTTCAACATCAACTACCCCAATCATTAGGTAATATTCCCATTTTGACATAACGATGAAATGAGGAATATTTCCAATCAGCGACTTTCTCAACCAATCCATGTTTTAACGGATTAATATGGATATAATTAATGTGATGTTCTAAATCTTTCTCATCACGAATACAATGTTCCCAAAATCGTCTTTGCCATATTCCCCTCTCACCCTTATTTTGACGACTTATCGACACTTGCTCACTTTTGGGAATCCGCATAGAAAATTGCGTTTTTATTAAGCGAATACGTTTGGAATAATCACAATCTTCACCAAAGGTGCAAAGCATATATAAATGATCAGGTAGAATGACAATCGCATCAATTTCAAATGGGTAGCGATTTTTGACAATTTTAATCGCCATACGTAATTCATTAATATATTTTATTAATAAATCGCTTTTCCTATCTGCCAGATTAAGGGTAAAAAAGTAAGTAGCATTTGGTTTATAAAGACGGCGATATTGCATATTTTTAAGATAGATATAGAGCATATTTTAAGTAACAATTCTAAATCAATCGATTGGGTTACGCTATCGCTAACCCAACCTACATATCTATGCACTTGACCTCCCCCTTGATCTCAATCAACTTTCCCCTTGATATGTGGAAAACCACAATACCTTGCCGTTCCCTCTCCGCCTTAGAATACCCTCGTTATTTTTAAATTTGTGGGGGAAATATGGATTTAAGCAAACGTTCCTTTTTGAAAGAGCTTTCCGCCTTGACGGTGGGGGCGAGTTTTGTGCCGTTGCAATCGGCTCAGGCGTTTATGCCGGCTCGGCGTGAGGGCGATGAGAACAAACGCTATGCGATGCTGATTGATTTGCGCAAATGTATCGGCTGTCAGGCGTGTACCGTGAGTTGCTCGGTGGAGAACGCCACGCCGTTGCACAGCTTCCGCACCACGGTGCGTCAATATGAAATTACCAACGGCACGCAGGTGGCGAACAATGTGGTGTTGCCTCGTTTGTGTAACCATTGCGATCAACCGCCGTGTGTGCCGGTCTGCCCGGTGCAGGCAACCTTCCAACGCAAAGACGGTGTGGTGGTAATTAACAATGAGCAGTGCATCGGCTGCGGTTACTGCGTGCAAGCCTGCCCGTACGATGCCCGTTTTATCAATGAAGAGACCAAAACTGCCGATAAATGCACCTTCTGCACTCACCGTTTGGAGGCAGGTCTGTTGCCGGCGTGCGTGGAAAGTTGCGTGGGCGGGGCGAGGGTAATTGGCGATTTGAACGATCCGAAAAGCCAAATTTCCCAGCTTTATCTAGCCCATAAAGATGACCTGAAAGTGCTAAAACCGGAGGCAGGCACCGTGCCACACGTTTTCTATGTGGGGCTGGACGATGCCTTTGTGAGCAAAATTGACGGGCAACCAATGCTCTGGACGGGGGAGGCGTAAAATGATTCGTGAAGTATTAGTGGAACCGCAACATATCGTCTGGTTGCCGTGGATTGTGCATTATTTCTTCTTCGTGGGCGTGGCGGCAACGGCAGTGTTTACCGCCGTGCTGTTTGCAAAAAAGCAGGGACAAAACGCTTGCGTTTTGAACGTTGGCTCCGCCAACGGCCCCGAAGGGGCGAGTGAACAATGTTCACGAGTAAAACCGACCGCTTGGGAGCTGGCGGCAGTGACGGTAGCCTTGATTGGCTCCATTGTCGCGCCGGTGGCACTGACTGCCGATCTGCACCAGCCGAGCCGTATTCTGCATTTCTACACCGATTTTGCGTGGTGGTCGCCAATGGCGTGGGGTGCGATTATCCTGCCCCTGTTCAGCGTGGCGGTAGCAGGTTATTTTGTGCTGGCATTGGCTCATCACACCCAGCCGAACTTGCCGAAATGGTTAGCGTGGCTACACTTGCCAATACTGAAAAATCAAGGCTTGCTTTGGGCATTCCGCTTGTTTGCTGCACTCACCGCTGTCGGCATTATCGGCTACACCGTGCTTGAAACCTATCAAACCGGCACAAGAGCCTTGTGGCACAGTGCGTGGCTATTACCGATTATGCTCTTTTCGGCGTGGGCGGTGGCATTTGGGCTTACCCAAGCGGTCTGCAAAATGCTGTTCCACCCCCAAACCAACACGGGGCTATGGACAAAACTCTGCCTGATTTTAACCGCACTTTCTCTCATTGGTCTTGCTTTCAGCAGTGAAACCGCTCAACGTGATTTTGCTCTGCTCTTTAATGGCTCAATCACCGCCTACCTTGTCGGCATTTTCTGGCTGATTGCCCTCATTTGCAATTTTTCCGCCAAAAACTACCGCTTGCAATGCCTCAGAGTGCTTGCCCTCATCGCCTTCGGCTGGCTACTCCGCTGGGTGCTGGTGATCCAAGTCCAAACCATCGCCAAAACCAATGCCTTGCAAAATCCGTATCATTTTGATTGGACTGCCGTCGATGGTGGATTGGGGATTGTCTCGATTTTTGGGCTAACGGTGCTGGTGACGGTGGGTGTGGGGCAAATCATCAGCCTCACGACTCAGCAAGAGAAGTGATTTTTTCCTAATACGATAAAAGTTTATAAGCGGTCAATCTAGCCAAAAACTTTACACTATTTTAGGTTATAACCATAAAAATACAACATAATTCAATATTATTTATGGTTATAACCATAAAAACTTGTTAAAATAATAATGCTTTTAGGCTTATACCCATAAAAAAAATGATTAACCGACCAAACTATCTTCAACAACTCAAACCGTTTATTAATACACCGTTAATTAAAGTAATGACCGGCATTCGCCGTTCGGGTAAATCGACCGTGATGAAACTGCTTCGGGAAGAGCTGATTTCTCAAGGCATTGCCGAACAGCAGATTATTCATATTAACTTTGAAAGTTTTGCATTTAGCGACTTTAAAACCGCCAACAAGCTTTATATGTTGGTGAAAGAAAAAATCCTGACTACCGATAAATACTATCTTCTGCTTGATGAAATTCAAGAAGTGAGCGAGTGGGAAAAAGCGGTGAATGCGTTTATGGTGGATTTTAATCTTGACCTCTATATCACCGGCTCCAACTCGCACTTACTCTCTTCCGAGCTTTCCACTTATCTTGCCGGTCGTTATGTGGAAATCCCGATTTTTACCCTCTCTTTTCAGGAATTTTTGGATTTCAAGACGGCATATTCACCCGAAACTTCATCAAATCCAACCGCACTTTTTCATGAATATTTACGAAAAGGCGGTTTCCCAATGGTACATACCGCGAATTATGAAGCTGAGACGGTCTATAAAATCGTGCAGGATATATACGCCTCCGTTATTTTACGGGATACTGTTCAACGCCATAAAATTCGTGATGTCGAGTTACTGGAGCGCATTGTAAAATATGCCTTTGATAATATTGGCAATACGTTTTCGGGTAAAAATGTTGCCGATTATTTTAAAAGTCAGCAACGCAAAATCGATTTAAATACGGTTTATAACTATTTAAAAGCCTTAGAATCCGCTTTTATTTTGCACCGTGTCGAACGCTTTGATATTAAGGGCAAAGAGATTTTAAAAACCCAAGAAAAATTCTACTTGGGTGATGTTTCTCTGCTGTATGCCACAATGGGATTCCGTACCAGTTTAATTTCAGGCATTTTAGAAAATTTGGTCTATTTAGAGCTAAAACGCCGAGGCTATCAGGTTTATATCGGAAAATTGGATAAACAAGAAATCGATTTTATCGCCCAAAAACAGAATGAAAAAATCTATATTCAAGTTGCCTACAAATTAGAAAGTGAAGATACCGTAAAACGAGAGTTTTCTCCTTTGCAAGAGATCGCAGATAACTACCCGAAATATGTAATTACAATGGATGAGTTATGGCAGGATAATTTGGGGGGAGTAGCGCATTTGAATGTTGTAGATTTTTTAATGGAGGATAGATTATGAATATTTATATTCATCGAACATTACATGACTCAGAGAATAAAGAGGTTAACGAATCTGAGTTGCTATCATTAACTCAGAAAGTTGTTGTCGTCTTAGCTGAGCCAGGGGCAGGAAAAAGCTATCTTCTGGATAATATTGTAAGAGAACTAGAAATTAAAAAATACACAGCAAATATATTTATTCATTTACCTCCAGAAAAAACCAATATACTTATCATTGATGCATTTGATGAGTTAGTAAGAATAGATTCTTCTTCTGTAACCAAAGCATTAGTTCTTGCAGAAAATAGATCTGCTGAAAAAATTATACTATCTAGTCGATCTAGTGAATGGTCTGAAAGTTATACACGAACTTGTAAGGAACTTTTTGGAGAAGATCCTCTATTACTGTATTTAAAGCCATTTAATCAACAAGAACAGAAAGAAATTTTCAATTCATATTATCCAGAAGAAAACGCTGAAACTTTCTTGCAAGAAGCTGGTAAAATCGAATTAGCACCTTTATTATCTAATCCTTTATTTTTAATACTGTTTTCTAAATCCTATATCGAAAACAATAAAATTTTTGAAAATAGATATTCTGCATTTAAAATTGCAATTGAAGGGCTAGCTAGAGAAAACAATCCTTCCCATTCATCTTCATTACCTGCAAATAAAAAAGTTGAATTAGTCGAGGATATTTTTTGTAAATTAATATTATCAGGTTCAGAGGGCATTAGCACTAGCGACTTCTCTTCTCAGCATCTTTTTCCTAATATAAAAAACCTCAATTCTGATACTAATATATTTCAAATACTATCGACACAGTTTTTTACTCCTGGTGAAAATCCAGAACAACATCGTCCAATTCATAAAATTGTTGTGGAATATTGTGCAGGCCGTTACCTTGCAAACAAACTTACATCATCAGTAAACCCATTATCTCTAAATAAAATATTATCTATCATTGCACCTAATAATATTGTTAGAGATGAATTGCGCGGTTTATTTTCGTGGATAGCTGTATTATCAGAGAATCAACAAATCCAAGAGAAACTAATAAATTTAGATCCTTATGCTATTTTAGCAAATGGAGATCCATCTTTACTTCTTCCAAGATCAAAAAGAATACTACTATCAAGATTAAAAGACTTAAATCAAGAGGATCCGTATTTTACTCGTCATGATATGTGGAGAAACTTTAGTATTTCTGATTTTTTTTCTGATGATATGATTGATGAATTAAAAGAATTGCTATCGGAAAAATATAGAAGCGGGAATTTACAACGGGTATTATTAAAACTATTACTTGAATCGCCTTTAGTTTCTAAAGTAGTTGATGTGTTAAGAACAATCATTTTGGATACTAATCCAAAATATAAAGAATTATCTATTCGTAGACTAGCAGGAGAATGTCTGCTTAAAGTGAAAGATTATCCAATTAAAGATGTTTGGGTACAGCTAGTCTCTGAAAAAGATAGTGTTTCACTATCTATTGCTAGTGAAATAATGAATTTATCTAATATAAGTCATTTTGATCTAAACGATTACATTAATTTTCTTAACATATGTTCTGAACTATACCCAACCAATTATGAAATAGAACGAGTTTTTGGAAAACGTTATTTTATTAGATTCTTTATTCAAGAACTAGATCTAGATTTAACAATAAAATTACTAGATTCACTATCTAATAATCTAGCTTGCACTTGCCAAAAAAAATATGATTGTAAGTGCCGAGTAGGTATTAGTAAGATTATTGGCATGCTATTAGATCGTTATTTTGAATTATCATCAACATTTAGTATACCTAAGATTTGGGAATGGATTAAAGATTTATACTTTCAGAATAGCACATCAAAAGAACAAAGTTTATCTGTAAAAATTTTATCAGAGAATGATGAATTAAGACAGGGCATAATTAGGTTAGCATTTGGAAATCTATATGCTAGAGAAGAAATTCATAATATGAAATGCTATCACTTTGAATGGCATTCTCACTCAGGATTAAATTTCCAATATCAAGACCTAAGATTTATTATAGATCTCGCTTTCGAAACTAATAATATTGAACTATGGAAATATTTCATAGCTCGTCATGATTTTTACAGCAAAGAGAAAAAGCCCAATTTACTGAGAAGGTATATGCGAAATCAGGCTTTACAAAAAACAGCTTTCTTAATGGCTTGGTATAGAGAAAATCAAGAAAGCAAGGAATTCTATCAGAGAAATACACTTAAATATAACCGTAAAAAGAGTATTAGAAATATCAATAGAAAAAAGCGTAAATCTCTTGCAAGAAATATTCAATATATTCAACAAAATAGAGAATTAATAGAAAGTGGTAGTCATTGGGATAGTTTATTAAGCTTTTCTTATACTTTTCTACAAGAGCCAGAAAAAATAGCAGAGAAATTTGGTGATGAACAATTAGTTAGAAATGCATTATATAACTGTATTAACTACATTCAGTCAGATATACCCAATTTAACTGATTTGGCTAAACTGCATTCTGACTCTTCAGCTTTAAATATTGAAATTATTCTTTATGCTTCTTGTATAGAAATTTTTACAAGAGACAGATCATTAAAAGCATTACAACAGAATGTTCTAGAAGCATTATACACTCATTTATCTGTTCATTGGACAGGAATAGATGATTGTATTAGGAAGCAATTAAAAGATGAGGTAGAAAGCCTATTGTTTAATAATGTAGAAACAATAGAAAAATTTATAAATGACTATATAGAACCTCAGCTTTCCAATACCAATTACAAGAATCATCCTGTTTACTGGTTAGAAAAATATTTATTCAAAAAATTTCAGAAAAAGTACGCTCTAGAGTGGTTAATAAAATACCCTCACTTAAAGCTAGCAGAGATAAAAAAATTAATGTCT
Source organism: Mannheimia haemolytica (assembly GCA_900638155.1). NCBI lineage: Bacteria > Pseudomonadati > Pseudomonadota > Gammaproteobacteria > Pasteurellales > Pasteurellaceae > Mannheimia > Mannheimia haemolytica. Next base: position 1,945,662 of record LR134495.1, read on the forward strand.
ATGGCTATTCAATCTGGTAATAGAGAGAGTTTAAAGTTATTAGTTAAAAAACGTTGTGGAGAATTAGTATCAGATGAAAACCATCAACAAAATGGAGAACAAAAAACACAAAGAGACTTTTGGTATATTCATGCTTTCTATTTGTTAGATCAAGATTATGAATCCTATTGGAATGAACTGACTAAAGATCGAAATTCTATATTTATTTTAGAAAAGGATTTAGGAGTATTTGGTGATTATAAGGATTGGTTAGCACTATCTCCTGAAAAAATTGAACTAGTTTTAAACACATTTTGGCAAGAATATCCTGAAGTTGAGCTATCAGATATTTATGGTTCTGAAAGTCCTGATGATGAAAAAGCTTATCGTTTTTTAACGAATGTGATTTTTTTCTTAGGAAAAAATGAATCAGATAATACAATTACTGTCATTGATAGATTGCTAAATACCCCAGAATTTATAAACCTTCATTCAGATTTAAAAAGTATTAGATATAATTATTTAAAGAAAACGGTAATGCAAAGTTTTCAAGCTCCCAAACCGGAGCAAATAGTAAAATTAATTGAACGAGATGAAATTATTAGTGTAGAAAATTTACGTGCAGTTATTATTGAAGAGCTTCAGTCTTACCAAGATGATTTAAATGGGCATGACATAACTACTAAATCTATCTTTTATAATGGTAATATGGAACTTACCAATCGCGTAGATGAAAATACAGCTACACAATATATTGCTGAGAGGCTGAGAAGACTAGAGAATAGACAAATTATAGTTTCACGTGAACATTATATGAAGGATGATAAACGATGTGATATTGTTCTATCTAAACTTATTGAAGGTAATAGAAAAATTGTTCCTATCGAAGTTAAAGGTCAATGGCATTCTGAGGTTTACTCAGCATTTGAGAATCAATTAAATAGGTTATATTCCATTCATCCTGATTCTGATGGGCAAGGTATTTATTTAGTATTATGGTTTGGTTCAGATGAAAAAATTGCTGGTGTTAAACGCCATGGCATCAATAGTGCTCAGGAATTATATTGGAAAGTATATGAAAAGATATCTGAAGAGTTAAGAAATAGAATAGATCTATTTGTGCTTGATTTGTCTAGCTAAACTTAGAGGGCACATACAAGCGGTCAAATCCCCCCAAAAACTTTGCAAATCCCCACCGCACTTTGACCGCTTGATCTCAATCAACTTTCCCCTTGATATGTGGAAAACCACAATACCTTATTGCCCTGCCGAAAATCTACAATAGTCTCGTTAAATTTTACGCATTTGTGGGGGAAGAAAAGATGAACAATAAACGCAGAAATCTGTTGAAAGGCGGGCTGGCGATTGGTGGGGCGGCGGCGTTTGGGGCGGGGTATGCACCGAAGGTGTCGGAGATTGCCAAAGGGGGGATGCACGGCACATCGGGCGAGAAAACCCGTGATCCGATTCACGGTAATTCGCTCACGCCGGAGTATCAGGTGAAAGACGGCAAACTGCTCAGCAATCCTGAGCAAATTGTGTGCAATACACAGTGTATGGGCTGTTGGACGCAGTGTGGCATTCGGGCGAGGGTGGATTTGAACACCAACCAAGTCATTCGTATTTCGGGCAATCCGTATCACCCGCTTTCCTCCGATAAAACCCTGCCGTTCGGTATGCCGATTGCCAAGGCGGAACTGTTGCTGGCAGGCGAAAGTGGCATTGAAAACCGTTCCACCGCCTGTGCCAGAGGGGCGGCGTTCTTGGAGGGCGTGAACAGCCCGTATCGGATTACCCGGCCGTTAAAACGGGTTGGCAAACGGGGCGAAGGCAAGTGGCAGACCATCAGCTTTGAGCAATTGGTAGAGGAAATCGTCAATGGCGGCAACCTATTTGGTGAAGGCGAAGTGGAGGGCTTGAAAGCGATCCGCAATCTGGTCGATCCCATTAACCCGAAGCAGCCTGATTTGGGAATGAAAGCCAACCAGCTTTTAGTTACTTTTGCCGGCCCCGAAGGTCGTCAGCCGATTTTGCAACGCTTTGCCCAAAAGAGCTTCGGCACGATCAACTTTTCCCAGCACGGGGCGTATTGCGGAGCCTCTTACCGCAACGGTTCCGGGGCATTTATGAAAGATTTTGATAACAACCAGCACGCCAAGCCGGACTGGGATCACGCTGAATTTATCCTGTTTATCGGCACGTCTCCGGCACAGTCGGGCAATCCGTTCAAGCGTCAGGCTCGCCAGCTTGCCAAACGCCGCCCTGATGACAATTTCAGCTATGTGGTGGTTTCCCCTCGCTTGGAGATGACCTCCTCCCTTGCTACTCAAAATAACCACTGGGTGCCGATTAAGCCCGAGGGCGATTTGGCGTTGGTGATGGGAATGCTGCGTTGGATTATCGAAAACGAGCGTTTCAATGCCGACTACCTCTCCCGCCCAAGTCTGGCGGCGATGGAAAACGCCGGTCACGTCAGCTATGCCAATGCGTCACATCTGATTATTTGCGAGCCGAACCACCCGAAATTCGGGCAGGCGTTGCGGATTAGCGATCTGCAAGATGTGCAACTCGACCCCGAAGAGAAAGTGGAAGAAAACCTGATTGTGGTCAAAGATCAGGCAAGCGGCGAACTCATTTCAGCAAAAGATTGCTTACAAGCGGTCATTTTTGTCGAACAAATTACAAAACTGCTTGATGGCTCGGAAGTGTTGGTGAAATCCTCAATGCAGTTGTTGAAAGAGGCGACACAAGAGAAAACCCTTGCCGAATATAGCGACATTTGCGGCGTGCCGGTGCAAACCATTGAAAACTTAGCGAAAAAATTCACTTCGCACGGTCACAAAGCCAATGCCATCACCCACGGCGGCACGATGCACAGCACCGGTTTTTATACCAGTTGGGCGATTTTGTTGCTGAATGCAATGGTCGGCAACCTCAACAAAAAAGGCGGAATGGCTGTGGCTGCAGGAAAATTCAAAGACTTCGGGGACGGCCCTCGCTACAATTTAGCGAACTTCCCGAATGAAGTGAAACCGAAAGGCACGAACCTTGCCCGCAGTAAAAAGGCGTACCAAAATTCAAGCGAATTTAAGCAGAAAGTGGCGAAGGGCGAAAATCCGTATCCGGCACAAGGGGCGTGGTATCCGTTCACCGGCGGGCAAACCACCGAGATGTTCACCTCAATGGTGCAGGGCTATCCATACTTTGCGAAAGCGTGGATCAACCATATGGCGAACCCCGTTTACGGCTTAACCGCGATGAACCCGATTGCGTTGGAGAAGCTAAAAGATCCGAAAATTCTACCGCTCTTTATCTCAATTGATGCCTTTATGAACGAAACCACTGCACTGGCGGACTACATCGTGCCGGACACTCACAACTTTGAGAGCTGGGGCTTTTCAACGGCGTGGGGCGGTGTGCCTCAACGCACCAGTACCGCACGCCACCCGATTGTGCCGTCCAAAAACGCCAAAACTGCCGAAGGCGACACCATCTGTATGGAGAATTTCGTGATTGCGGTGGCGAAAAAAATGGGCTTGCCGGGCTTTGGCGAAAATGCGATTGCGGATTTAGAAGGCAACAGTTATCCACTCAACCGTACCGAAGATTACTTCCTGCGGGCGGCAGCGAACATTGCCTTTGTCGGTGAGAAACCTGCACCGGATGCCAGCGAGCAAGATCTGCTGCTCACCGGCGTGCAACGGATTATGCCGAAAATTGAGCAAACGCTAAAAGCCGAAGAGCGGTTAAAAGTAGCCAATGTTTATTGTAAAGGCGGACGTTTTGCCCCTTTTGATTCTGCGTGGAAAGAAGAAAATATGGCGTTCCAGTGGAAAAACTGCCTGCAAATTTGGAACGAAAACGTGTATAAAGCCCAGCACCACAGCAACGGCGAACACTATTGGGGCTGCCCTCGTTATATGTCGCCACGTTTTGCGGACGGCTCCACGCTAGAACAGCACTATCCGCAGTCGGAATGGGGCTTTAAACTGATTTCCTTTAAATCGAACATTATGAGCAGTATTACCGCCCCACTGTTGCGTTTGCTCTCGATCAAGCCGGAAGGCTTAGTGGCGATGAACCGCTTAGATGCAGAAGAGAAAGGCATTAAACACGGCGATGTGGTGAAACTCAGCACCCCAACCGCCAGCCTGACAGTGCAGATTGTGGTGCTGGACGGCATCGCCCGAGGCACAATCGGTATCGAACACGGCTACGGTCATAAACAACTCGGGGCAAGTTCCTACACCATTGACGGCGTGGAAATTCCAGCCAACCCGATGATCGCCAAAGGGATTAACCTCAACGACCTCGGCATCATCGACCACACCAAAGCAGTCAAATCCCCGTGGGTGGATTGGGTCTGTGGCTCAGCGGTGAGAAACGGTATTCCGGCGAAGGTAGAGAAATTAGCCTAGCCGAACAAGCGGTTGGTTTTGCAGAAAAATGTGCAAAATCGACCGCTTTTATTGATGTAAGGGACACTGTTCCTTATGCAAACCAGCATTGCAGAGCGTAAAAAATCATACTCTACATTTTAATTTATTTTGGAGAACCTATGACTTTTGTCAAAAAAACAGCACTGAGCCTGATCGCAACGGCACTTTTCGCTACATCAAGTTTTGCCGCTGAGCAGAGCCAATACCAACATATTCGTAATGCAACGGCGAAAATTGAATATGCCGGCAAGACGTTTTTGGTCGATCCGTATTTAGCGGAGAAAGATCGCTACTTACCGCCGAATGCGAAAAAACGTAATCCGACCGTGGATATGACTGTGAGCATTGATGAAGTGTTAAATGGCGTGGATGCGGTGATCGTGACTCATACTCACGCAGACCACTGGGACGAAGTAGCGCAACAACGTGTGCCGAAAAATCTGCCGATTTTTGTGCAGAATGCCGGTGATGCCCGTTTAATCCGTTCACAAGGCTTTACCGATGTGCGTGTGGTCGGCAAAGATACCCCGTTTGAAGGCGTAACCTTAACCCGCACCCGAGGCCAGCACGGCACCGATGCGATGTATGCGAACCCGAAAATTGCCGAAATGGTCGGCGATGCGATGGGTGTAGTGATGAAAGCGGAAGGCAAACCGACCGTTTATTTGGTGGGGGATACCATTTGGAACCACGAAATCGAACATTCGTTCAACACTTACAAACCGGACTTTGTGGTGCTGAATGCCGGCTGTGCCAAACTACCAAACTTTGAAGGCAGCCCGATTATGTGTACCGAAGATGTTTCCAAAGCACACAAAATCGCTCCACAAGCGAAAATCTTAACCGTGCATATGGACGCCCTGCCACAAACCTCTATCAGTAGTGATCAGATGCGTGACTATGTGCAAAAAGAGGGATTAGATCGAGTGACTGTGCCGAAAAACGGTGATGTGATTAAGTTCTAGTAGCTAAACTAACATTACCAAAATGGTTTAAGTAGCAATAAATAGCGAAGCAGGTTAAGCCATCAAGCCTTAACCCGCTTTTACCAGCCATAGTATATAGTTTTAGATATAATTATCTTCTGTATTTACCTGCCATTGCTTGGTAAACCGCATTCTCGTTGGTCAAAATCGCATATTTTGCATTTAAAATCGCCAACTGAGAATTAAGCTCGGTATTCAGTGCGGTAATCCACTCACGGAACTCCGACACCCCTTGTTCATAACGGTTTTTATAGTATGAACTGATACGTTTATTTTTCGCATTAGTATCTTGAAGGATTTTTAACGAGCTTCTCGACTGCGTATAACTGTAATAATAACGGTCAATTTCATTTAAGGCTGAGGTAATTTTTTGCTCATAGTTTAAACGGGCAGTCACATAATCCGTTTCAGAAATTTTTACGTTATTTTTAACTCGATTCCAATCTAAGAATGGTAAATCCAGTTTAATTAAGCCGTTACCCACAGGGTTATCTGCCACATTGCCAATATTACTTGCACTACCGGTAATAGAACCACCGATAGTTAAAGTTGGGAACCAGCTTTTCTCGGTTGCGGTTAAGGTTTTAAACGCACTTTGTAAGCGTTGTAACGAGCCTACTACATCAGGGCGATTAGCAATGGCTGACACCGGCACATTTAAATCTACCCCTTGCAATTTCACGCTCATAATATTCGGGTAACGAATGTTAAGCGGAGTATTTGGCTGAACATTTAACAAATTGCGTAATGTTTGCTCGGCAATTTTTTGGTTGGTTTTCAGATCAATTACACTATTTCTGGCGTTTAAGACCGCTTGTTGAGCCTGATCAACCGCTAAACTATCAATCGCACCGGCATTCATTTTGTTAGTTAAAATACGGCTGATTTGCTCATAATTGCGAATGCTCTCTTCGGTAATACGAATCGCATCACGATAGTAAGCTAACTGGTAGTAAGTAGTCACAACCGCATTAATAATAGATAAACGGGTAGCTTTTAAGTCTTCAATGGTGGCTTTATGCGTCCATTCTGCCGCACTGGCGGTATCGGCTAAACGTCGCCATAAATCCACAGTATAACTTAAATTAAATGCAGCTTGAGCCGCTGTTGTTGAAACACCGGTCGAAACATTATTTGAAGAAGCCGAACCTAAACCTTTAGCCGCAGAAACAGAACCTGAACCACTAAAGGTTGGCACTAAATTTGCCCCTACTAAATTAGCGTTATACAAGGCTTTATTGACTGCAATTCCGCTTTTGGCTAAATCAAGGTTATTTTTGATGGCTAAATCGACCACACGGTTTAATTCCGCATCCGTATAGCCTTGCCACCATTGCTCGTTAATTTGATATTGTTTGGTAATTTCATCATAGCTTTGATAGGTTTGCTGTGCTTGTTGCAAAGTCCCGTCATTGCTCATATTCCCTGTGGTACAGGCTGTTACGGTTAGAGCCAGCACCACAGAAAATGCTAATTTTGAAAGTTTCATTACATTTCCTTTTGAAAATAAAGAGGGGAAAACGGGCGTATTCTACCCAAAAACAGATTGCCTTTCCAGTTAAATGAACGACTGTTCATTTAATTATTTAACAAATCAGTAATTAAATGCTGATGACGAATTTGTTGCGAGCCTAAGCTCAAACGCTCGGCAAGTAAAATCACTTTTAACTCTTTCAATGCCTGTTGGAAATCATCATTAATAATCACATAATCGAACTCATTGTAATGACTCATTTCCGACACCGCCTCTGCCATACGTTTGGCAATGGTTTCAGCGGAATCTTGCCCACGCCCGATTAAGCGTTTTTCCAATTCTGCTTTTGACGGCGGCAGAATAAAAATGGTTTTCACATTCGGCACTTTTTCCCGAATTTGTCTAGCCCCTTGCCAGTCAATATCCAAAAAGACATCAATGCCCTGCTCTAGGCTACGTTCAATCATCGGCAATGATGTGCCGTAATAATTGCCAAACACCTCCGCCCATTCTAAAAAATGCCCTTGCTCAATCAGCTGCTTAAACTCATCGTGCGAAGTGAAATAATAATGCACGCCGTCCTGTTCTGCCGGACGAGGCTGACGGGTAGTGTGTGAAATCGAAAGCTGTACTTCCGAATGGGGTAAATCCGCCAACAAGGCGTTAATCAAGGAAGATTTTCCTGCACCACTTGGGGCAGAAATAATATAAAGATTGCCTAAACTCATTGTGTATAGCTATTTGTTTTTTGGAATAGGGCGAATGATGATTCGCCCCTACATTTCATAGGAATAAATAAAAATAATGGACAACTTTCATTGTCCATTACACAAAATTATCTACGAGCCAAAGGCTGAACGAAGGTAATGCCTAAATCCCAAGGTTGTTCAATCCAAGTTTCTTGCGGAATATCAATCACATAATCATCAACCAACGGAGCACCTTGCGGTTTTGCAAACACGGTTACAAAGCGAGCTTTAGGGTACATTCTGCGAATTTCTTTTGCCGTGTTGCCGGTATCCACTAAATCATCAACCACAATAAAGCCTTCGCCATCGGTATCGGCTGCGTGTAACACATTTAATTCACCTTGGCTATCGTGATCGTAGCTGGCAATGCACACTGTTTCTACGTGGCGAATACCCAACTCACGTGCTAAAACGGCTGCCGGAAACAAGCCGCCACGGCTCACCGCAATAATCCCTTTCCACTGTGTGGCAGGTAATAAATTTTCTGCCAACTTGCGAGCGTGCATATGGAACATATCCCACGTCACGACATATTTTTCATTTGTGTATTTTTCACTCATAGAAACAACCTAATATAAAATTGGGGGCTACCCCGATATAAAAAATTGCACTAGGATAACCCGAAAATGGTTTTTTCGCTATCATTTCATTTATTTTTTTATGCCGCTGGCTACGCAATCGTATGCTTAGCACAAAAAACCAACACTAAAATAGCTTTTCTAAGGTAAAAAAGACTTCCTTGTTTTGGCGAGAGTAAAAATCGGCAATATTGCTGTCAATTTTCTGATAACGGAAATTCAGCTTCGGCACAATGCCCTGCCAATGCCAAGTGCGGTTCCAAACCACTAAATTGGCTTGATATTCCGTGTCTAACCGCTTATAGCCAAACAAATAGTGCTTGTCTGCAAAATATCGTTTTCCAAAGCCGATACTTGCCTGCGTTGCCCAACGCTCGCCTTGATAAATTACTCCAACCCTCGCGAACCACTTATTTGAACTTTGTGCTTTTTCTCGGGCAATTTCACGCACGCCATCTAAATTTGCAAAAAATCGCCCATTTTTAACAGCTTGCCACTGCATACCGCCACTGAGCTGGTGCTGATAGCTGTTATAACGGTTTGCGGTTAGCTCCTCAAAATAACGTTTTTGCAAATGGGTAAAACTCCCCGACACCAACCATTGCGAATTAAGGTAACGCAAGCCGTTGAGCGTTGCCCCAAATTGAACATTATAACGGCTACTTCCCAGCCAGTTTTGCTCAATAAAAGGCGAAAAAGTTAGCCGATAAGTGGCGGTGCGGTAGCTATAATTCGGCGAAACAGACACCGATTGCTCACGGTAATCTCGGTTATCCCAATAGTAAATCCCACTATAATTGAGCGTTAAACCGGTAAAATGATTGCCTTTCACGTTGTGCAATTTACTCAACCCTAAGCCATAACGCACGCCTTTTGCCGATTGTGGCAAACTGTCTGCATTTTTGCGGAAGATCCGCCCATTTACATTCACAATTGGCGAAGATGAGGCATTATTCACGTTATCTGTTTGGGTATATTGCAGATAAAAATCGGGCTGCCACGCCTCATTTTCAGCAATTTGGACTTGTGTATTGCGGGCAATTTTAGCGAGTTCCGGCGGTAAATGGGCTTGAAGTTGCTGAAATTCCCGTTCTGCCGCACGAAATTGCTGATCTTCTGCCAAAATCAACGCTAAATCAAAACGTGGATAAACTAAATTAGGATTTCTTGCGAGTAACTGGCGATAGTGAAAAATGGCTGAATGATGATCTTTTTTCGCATAGGCAAGTGCCGCTTGGGCGTAATGCCAAAGTAACGGATCAATATTGGGCATTTGCTGATAACGGCTTAAAAGCGGTGCTAAATTTTCCCAATCTTGGCTGAGAATCGCTTGGTTAATTTGCTGTTCAACATTCTGATTGAATGCATATTCATGTTGGTAAACGGTCGTTTTTTCCGACTTTTTTGCAAAATTTTGCTCAAATTTGACCGCTTGTGAATGGCGTTCAAACGAAACTGGGTCGGTGTTGTGCTCAATTACCGTTTCTGCCCATAAAAAAGGGCTGAAAAGCGAAAATAAAAGGGGATATTTTTTCATAAAGATAAAGAACATTGGTAGAAACGGACCTATATGTTCGCCTCTACGGGATTGATCACTCTCTCCCACGAGGGTAGAGGGTTGTTCGAAGCTGTTAAATTGAAATCTAAACTATTGTGTCTTATGGTATCTACAAGTAATATCAAGACAAATGCCGTTTAATTTTTCGTTAAACGGCATTAAACATTAGAAAAGATTATTGTTGGATATCGCCACGAGTGCCAGAGAGACCGAAACTTTCTCGTCTTCCATTAGGATCTATATCGGTCTGAATTTTTCCAGAAATTTCTTCCGCATTTGGACCAAAAAATTCAATCTGATATTTCCCATCAACATAATGAGAATTACCATAATACTGATGTGTTGTAGAAGAAATACTATTTTTCTCTATACTTCCTTTATCTAATAGAATATACATTCCCCAATCACCCTCTACTCTTCCTGAACCAGTGCGATTAGTAAAATCAACATTATAGGTTAAGAAACCTCCACTATGCCCTGTATCTCCATGATAATTAAAGGCTTTTCCTTCATAAGTTGCTTTACCCTCAGTAGGTAATTTTTCTGTTTTTAATCCTTTAACCGTAATCGTTTTATCTGATTTATCAATATATTTTCCATTTTCCCAACCTTTTCTTTCAACCTCTTGTGCCGTTACTACCGAATAAGGCTGGTTATATAAATAACTCTGTGTTCTAACTTTAATTTTACCTTCTGCTGTTTCTTTAAAATCATTAAATCTGATACCGTAATTTTCATCATCAATGCCTTTTGCTTTTATTATCGCTGCTTTCTCTGCTGCTAAACGCTCCGCTTCTACTTTCTCTTTCTCCGCTTTTTCTGCCGCTAAACGCTCCGCTTCCGCTTTCTCCTTTGCCGCTTTTTCCGCCGCTAAACGTTCCGCTTCCGCTTTCTCTTTCGCTGCTTTTTCTGCCGCTAAACGCTCTGCTTCTGCTTTCTCTTTCGCCGCTTTTTCCACTGCTAAACGTTCCGCTTCTGCTTTCTCTTTCGCTGCTTTTTCTGCTGCTAAACGCTTTGCTTCCGCTTTCTCTTTAGCCGCTTTTTCCGCCGCTAAACGTTCTGCTTCGGCTTTCTCTTTAGCTGCTTTTTCTGCTGCTAAACGTTCCGCTTCTGCTTTCTCTTTTGCCGCTTTTTCCACTGCTAAACGTTCCGCTTCCGCTTTCTCTTTCGCTGCCTTGTCTTTTGCTGCTTTTTCTGCTGCCGCTTTATCGGTTTGTTGCTGAGTAGTTTGCGGTTTAGTATTCGGTTTTGCCACATTGTTTGAGCTACCGCCCGAACCACCACTACTACACGCCGTTAACCCCAATAAAATCAAACTTGCTAAAGTTACTTTTTTGATAGACATAAAATGTTCCTTTTGTAAGATAAACAAAAATAGATGTGTATAAAACACACGCCGATTGTACAAAAAAAAAACAACTCGTCATCAAGTACTTTTTTAAGATTTTTTTGTTAAATTTCCCATAAATATTCTACAATGTCAGAGGTCTATATCAGCTTGAATACAAGCGGTCACTTTTTGGGAAAATTTTACAACAGGAGCTTATTATGTCTGAAATATCAACGCTCGCACCGCAACTGCTTTGGCGGTGGTTTGATAACGTCTGTGCCATTCCGCACCCGTCTTACCACGAAAATGAACTGGCTGAATTTATTGTGAATTGGGCAAAATCAAAAAATTTCTTTGTTGAACGTGATGAAGCCGGCAATGTGTTAATCCGCAAACCAGCAACTAAAGGCATGGAAAACCGCCAAACCATCGCACTGCAAGCCCATCTTGATATGGTCCCACAAGCCAATGCCGGCACGGTTCACGATTTCACTAAAGATCCGATCCAGCCTTATATTGACGGCGAATGGGTAAAAGCCAAAGGCACAACATTGGGGGCAGATAATGGCATTGGCTTGGCTTCGTGCTTGGCAGTGTTGGATAGCGATGATTTAACCCACCCAACCGTTGAAGTGTTGCTCACAATGACCGAAGAAGCCGGTATGGAAGGGGCTATTGGTTTACGCCCGAACTGGCTAACCGCCGATATTATGATTAACACCGACACCGAAGAAAACGGGGAAATTTACATCGGCTGTGCAGGTGGCGAAAATGTGAATGTAACGCTTCCCGTTTTCTTAGTGCCTCATCAGCAAGATAGTGCAGTAACCGTTACGCTTAAAGGCTTAAACGGCGGGCATTCGGGCTGTGATATTCACACCACCCGAGCGAATGCGATTAAAGTGTTCGCCCGCATTTTGGAACAAACCCACAGCGAAGTGGAATTCCAAATTGCAGACATTCAAGGCGGTTCGGTGCGGAATGCCATTCCACGAGAAGCCCACGCAACCTTGGTTTTCTCTGCAAAAAATCAGCAAAAATTAACCGCTTGTTTAAGCCAAACCGCCAAACAAGTAAAAGCAGAACTCAAAATTGCCGAGCCAAACTTCCAATTTTTAATTGAAGAAGCTCAACTGCCTGAGCAAGCCTTTGACCTTGCCAGCACTGCTCGAGTAATCCATTTCTTAAATGTGCTGCCAAATGGTGTGGTGCGTAATAGCGATGTGGTGGAAAATGTGGTGGAAACCTCACTCAGTATTGGTGTGCTTAACACCGAAGCGAGTGAGGTGAAAGCGACCATTCTTGCCCGCTCATTAATTGAGGGCGGAAAAGAGGAAATTCGCAGTAAAATCCGCTCGTTAACCGCACTAGTGGGGGCAGAAGTGGAATTTTCGGGCAACTACCCGGGCTGGGAGCCAAACCCAAATTCCAAAATCACGCCATTAACCAAAGCGATTTATGATGAAATTTTAGGCTATGAATCCCAAATTAAAGTGATTCACGCAGGGCTGGAATGTGGCTTAATCAACAAAATCTACCCGAATATGGATTTTGTCTCGATTGGACCAACTATTCTCAACGCTCATTCTCCGGACGAAAAAGTGCATATTCCGGCGGTGGAGGTTTATTGGAAACTCCTAACCAAACTGCTTGAACAAGCACCTGAGAAATAAATTTAATCAAAAAAAATTATATAATCTTGCCCCGTAATTAATTGAATAAAACCTCAATTAATTACGGGGTAGCTCTTATTTTCTCTGTTTTAAAAAATGTACCGTGAAAGCAGCAATTAATAAGACGACTGCTGCACCTAAATAAAGCTCGTTCTTTTTCCAGCCGGCGTCTAATAAAATACCTGCAAGAGTTGGGGAAACAATTGAGCCTAAACGCCCTACACCGATAGCGGTGCCTACGCCCGTGCTGCGGAAATCCGGTGCGTATAGGGTTGGGTTAATGGTATAAAGCCCAGTAATGCAGCCGTTAATTAATCCGCCAACTAAAATGGCTAATGCAATGGCGAGTCCTAAACTGCCGGCAAACACAAAGGCAACCACAGCAGATGCAGCGAGAATACTGAATGCCTGCAAAATATGTTTTGCTGCCCAGCGGCTGACTAAGAAACCGAAAATTAACGAACCGATTGTGCCACCGACTGAAATTGCCATTCCTACCGTTTGGCTTTGGGTTTTCGGCATTCCGGCTTCTTCTAACAATGCCGGAGTCCAAGAGCTGATAAAGTAAAATGAGGCTGAAATTGCAATAAAAGCAAGCCAAATCAACAATGTATTTCGGCGATATTCAGGCTCAAATAAACGGGTAACTGCCACTTTGCTTTTAGCTTTTGCCTCAATTTCAGGGAGTTCCCAGTCGTTTCCTAAGCCTAATTTCACGGCAATTTGATTTAAACGAGCTTTAGCATTCACCGGGCGTTTTGAAATTAAAAATTCCACCGATTCAGGCAATATAAAGAATAATAAAACGAATACCGCACCGGTTAAAATCGACCCAACTAGGAAAACCGCACGCCAGCCATACTCTCCTTGTAATAACACCGCAGACATACCGCCCAGCATTGCCCCAATACCAAAGCCCGAGGCATAAATTGCAATTGCTAAGCCACGCCATTTTTGGCTGGAGTATTCACTCACCAATACGTTTGTACCGGTTAAAATGGCGGCTACGCCTAAACCGGTTAAAACACGCCATACCCCAATTTCAAACGCAGAAGTAGCGAAATAAGTTAGGAGCATTCCTAACGTGGCTAAGCCTGTGCCGATTAAAAGCAACGGGCGGCGACCAAATTTATCCGCAAGCGGTGAAAGAAAGAGTGAGCCTATCGCCATACCGAATAAACCGGCACTCATTAAGCTGCCGATGGCTGCACCGTCTAACTGCAATTCTTCTCGGATGCTTTTGGCGGTAAAGGCGAGTGCCATTAAATCAAAGCCGTCCAGCATATTAAGTAACACCGTAAGCCCAACCACTAACCATTGGAATGAAGTCATTTTGTTATGAGCAATTTTTTGACGAATATCCATAAGCTCCCTCTGCATCAAAATTGATAAAATTTTATTTAGAGTGAACTATAGAAAGTTGATTAAATATAATCAAACTCAAAATTTACATAAAATTTATGAAAGATTTTCATATTTAATCAAAGGAGGGAATTTATAGCAGGAATGGCGAGGGAGAAAATAGATAGGGCGAATAATTATTCACCCCTAGATTGAATAGGAGAAAGCTATTTCTTCTCCGCTTGCTCAGCCGCTCTTTTGCGTCTGATTTCTTTCGGATCAGCAATTAACGGGCGATAGATCTCAATTCTGTCGCCTTCTTCCACCGTTTCATTCAGTTTTGCCGGGCGGCTAAAAATACCGACTTTGTTTTCACGCAAGTCAATTTCGGTATATTTTTCCAACACGCCGGAGAGCAAAATAATAGTTTGAATGGTCGCGTTTTGCGGTACTTGCAGTTTTTTCAGAAAATATTTATCAGGGTAAGCATAAAGCACCTCAACATTAATTTTCTGTTCTTCACTTTTTTGTTCTTCTGGATTTTGACGTTGTTCAGACACCATACACCTCTTTTGCACGTTGTTTGAAAGCATTTACCATTTTTAAAGTTAATTCGTTGAACACCTTGCCGAACACCATTGCTACAATTGGGCTGGAAAATTCAAAATTTAATTGCAGGGCAATTTTGCAACTTTGCTCATCAAAGGGGGTGAATGTCCAAGCTCCGTGTAAATGGCGGAAAGGCCCTTCAATTAATGCCATCTCGATTTTATAGGGCGGCGTCATTTTATTGTGGGTACTGAAAGTTTGGCTAATGCCTAATTTCTGAATGTGTAACTCTGCCTTTAATTCATTTTCGCCGGTGCTAAGGGTTTTGGTACTCACGCAGCCGGATAAAAATTCGGGGTATTTTTCATACTGATTAACAAGTTGATACATTTGCTCGGCACTATAAGGCACGAGGGCAGATTGATTAACGATTGGCATAATGTCTCTTTTGGGAATTAACAAGCGGTCATATTTTAGCGTAAATTTGCAAGCCTATAAAGAAACGCTTTTGATTTGAAGATAGACCTCTTGCTCCGGTTGAATCGCTAATTCATTAAAAGACCAAAGGCTGATCGTACTCCAAATTTGCTGATTTTCGACTTGAATTGCCAGATCAACCCGATCTAAATGCGTTTCTATTTTCCGAACATTGCCTTTTAACACATTACGAATTGAGCTTTGAGTCGGTTTTTGTAAGCTGATTGAAACCTCTTTGCTGGCAATAGTTACCCTTAGCTTCTCGCCTATTTGATGGCGGGGGAGTTGGTTCACCCATAATCGCTGTGCGTTCAAGCTCAAGCCAAGCATATTATAGTGGGGAAGTGTTTCTTCCACCGGTAATTCAAGCAGGCTAATTCGCTGATGATTTGGCTGCCAAGCGGAAAATGCCGAGCTGTGCCAAACCGCTGAAAGGGTATCAAATGCGGTTACTTTGCCGTTTTCCAACAGCACAAGATGATCTGCCAATCGAACTACTTCCTCTAAACTGTGGCTGACATACAGAATCGGTATTTCAAGCCGAGCGGATAATTTATCTAAATAGTCCAGTAGCTCTTGCTTACGAGGGAGATCGAGGGCAGATAATGGTTCGTCCATCAGCAAAATATTCGGTGAGCTTAATAACGCCCGCCCAATCGCCACACGTTGTTTTTCGCCACCGGAAAGGCTTGCCGGATAGCGATTAAGCAAAGGGGCAATGCCTAACAGTTCCACAATTTGCAAAAAATCCGCAGAATCCGACCGCTTGTAGCCATATTTTAAGTTTTTTTCCACCGAATAATGAGGGAAAAGGCGATGCTCTTGAAACACATAGCCAATGTTGCGTTTTTCAGGTGGTAAATTGATGCCGTTTTGGCTGTCAAACAGCACCTGACCGTTTAATTCGATAAAGCCGGCTTGAGCGGTTGAAAGCCCCGCAATTAAATTAATCAGGCTGGATTTACCGGCACCGGAACGCCCGAAAATAGCGGTGATTCCTTTATTCGGCAAATCGAGATTGACATTGAGCGTCAGATTGCCGAGTTGCTGAAGAAGTTTAAGTTTGAGCATAGCGTTTTTGCCTTTCTGCCAGCCATTCCGAACAGAACAGGGCAATGAGTGAAATCAGAATCGCCACCAAGCACAAACGGGCGGCAGCCATTTCGCCATCGGGGGTTTCAATAAAGGTGAAAAGGGCGGCAGGAATGGTTTGGGTTTGGTTGGGAATGTTGGAGACAAAAGTGATGGTTGCCCCAAACTCCCCCAAAGAGCGGGCAAAACCCAGCACGCCACCGGCAATAATGCCAGAAAAAGAGAGCGGTAAAGTGAGAGTGAAAAACACTTTTAACGGTGTTGCCCCAAGCGTTCTGGCGGCTTGCTCCAATTTAGGATCGACGGCTTCAAAAGCTAAACGGATAGAACGCACCATTAGCGGAAACGCCATCACCATCGAGGCAAGCACCGCCCCTTTCCACGAAAAACTCAAGCTGAAATGAAACCATTCCCACAAATATTGCCCGATTACCCCTCGTTTTGCCATCGAAATGAGCAATAAATAGCCAATGACAACCGGTGGTAACACCAGTGGGAGATGCACAATACCATTGAGCAGATTTTTGCCCCAAAACTGTTTGCGGGCAAGCAGCCATGCCACCCACACGGCAAGCGGTAATGCAAGCACTACGGCAATGGAGGCAACTTTTAGGCTGAGAAAAATCGCATTGAGTTCTTGTGGGGTGAAGTCAAACATAACCTATTAATATAAGCTCTCTCCCATTTATGGGAGAGAGTAAGTTTAATTTACAGGATAAAACCCAGCCGCCTCAAATTTCGCTTTTGCTTTCGGGGTTTTGAGGAAATCTAAAAATGTGACGGCATAGGCTTTTTCACTGACTACCGCAGCAGGGTAAATAATTTCGCCATAGCTTTCCGGCGGGAAAACAGCAACCACTTTGACTTTATTCGACACTTTGGCATCGGTGGAATAGACAATCCCAAGCGGAGATTCTCCTCGCTCGACAAAAGAAAGGGCATCTCGAACATTTTTTGCTCTTGCTAAACGAGGTTCAACGCTTTCCCATAATTGGTAATGGCTAAGGGCTTTTTTAGCGTATTTACCCGCAGGAACGTGGTCCGGGTCTCCCACTGATAAATAGCTGTTTGCTAATTCTTTGGCAAAATCGACCGCTTGTATGGCTTTCGGCTCAATATTACTCTCGGTTGGTGCGATTAGCACTAACTCGTTTCGGACTAAATTACGGCGATGCTTTACCTTCTCAGGTTGTTTTTCGGCAACATAATCCATCCACTTTTGGTCGGCGGAAATAAAAATATCTGCCGGTGCATCTTGCTCAATTTGCTTTGCCAATACAGATGATGAGGCGAAGGAGAACGTGATTTTATCCTCCGGATAGGCTTTT
This sequence comes from Mannheimia haemolytica, assembly GCA_900638155.1. NCBI lineage: Bacteria > Pseudomonadati > Pseudomonadota > Gammaproteobacteria > Pasteurellales > Pasteurellaceae > Mannheimia > Mannheimia haemolytica. Next base: position 1,963,215 of record LR134495.1, read on the forward strand.
TCAAAATCCTGCTGAATATCTTGTAATACATTCGTCATTGAGGCGGCCGCAAACACGGTAATTTCTTGTGAAAAGGCTGTGCCTGATAACGTTAATGCCAATGTAAACGCTAGTTTTTTCAATGCTTTCATCATAATCTCGCAGTTAGTTAAGAACGAAGACCAACTCCTCGTTGAATTAAGGAATAGGCAATCATATACAAGCCGATACACAGTAAAGTAAGCACTGCAAAAGTATAGCCTAACGGCACATCGCTGATACCGAGAAAGCCATATCTTAAGCCGTTAATCATATACACGATCGGGTTGAATTTAGACACCGTTTGCCAAAATTCAGGCAGTAATGAAATGGAGTAAAATACACCACCCAAGTAAGTTAAGGGGGTAAGCACAAAGGTTGGAATCAGTCCCACATCATCAAAGGAACGGGCAAATACCGCATTAATCACGCCACCTAATGCAAAGGCGATAATTGTTAGCAGCAAAGTTAAAACGATAATGGCAACCGAGTGAATCTCAAACGAGACAAACACCATCGCCACGCACATCACCAAAGTAGCAGCTAAACCTGCACGCAAAATACTGCCGGTGACATAACCCCAAATAATATTATGGGTAGAGAGTGGCGAAATCAGCATCTCTTCAAAATCTCGGGTAAATTTACTCAAGAAAAACGAAGAGGCGGTATTCACATAAGAGGCGGTGATGGCGGTCATCATAATTAAGCCGGGTGCAATAAATTGGGTGTAGCCCACGCCATTCATTTCCCCGATTCGCCCACCAATCAGTGTGCCGAAGATTAAAAAATAGAGCGTGGTGGTAATCACCGGTGGCACTAAAGTTTGTCGCCAAATCCGCAAAATGCGGCGGCACTCTTTGTAAGCTAAGGTATAAAATCCGATTAAATTCATTTTACTGAGCCATATTGATAAATAGTTCTTCCAAACGGTTTGATTTGTTTCGCATACTTAGCACCTCAGCCCCTTGGGCGGAAATCTGCGAAAACAGATTGGTTAGCCCTTGCTGACGTTTTACATTCACTTCAAGGGTGTTTTCATCAAGCCATTTATGCGGGTAATTCTGAATCACAAGCGGTTGATTTTGCTCAGAATTTTGCAAATCTAACACAAACACTTCACTTTCTAATTTGGCAAGCAAGGCTTTCATTGAAGTGTTTTCAATCAATTCACCGTGTTGAATAATGCCAATGTGACGGCATAGGGTTTCCGCCTCTTCTAAATAGTGAGTGGTGAGAATAATGGTTGTGCCTTGATTATTCAGATCTCTTAAAAAATCCCAAAGTGAGCGGCGAAGTTCAATATCTACACCGGCAGTCGGTTCGTCTAAGATCAACAATTTCGGGTTGTGCATTAAGGCTCGGGCAATCATCACCCGACGTTTCATTCCACCTGAAAGCTCACGGGTGAGGTGGGTGCGTTTTTCCCATAGGTCGAGCAATTTGAGCCATTTTTCGGCACGTACTAAGGCTTCACTACGAGGAATACCGTAAAACCCGGCTTGTTGCACCAGCACATCAATCACTTTTTCAAACTGATTGAAATTAAACTCTTGTGGCACTAAGCCGATTTGATGCTTTAATTCAACTTTTTGGGTGTCTAAATCGTAGCCAAACACTTTTACGCTGCCGCTGGTTTTATTGACCAACGAGCTGATAATGCCAATGGTGGTAGATTTACCCGCCCCGTTATGCCCAAGCAGGGCATAGAAATCACCTTGTTCCACCACAAGGTTAATACCTTTAACGGCTTTTACACCTGTTGGGTAGGTTTTTACCAAATCAATTAATTCTAATGCTTTCATTTGTTTTACTCAGTTTCCGCCACCGCTCGAATAGTCGATTCATCAATTTGTGCATCAAAAGCGTTGCGAAGTAACATTAATTTTTCATCGTTAAGCAGAGCTGATTTTGCGGCTTCAGTTAATTGCTTGAAAATGGCTCGCCGAATTTCAAGCGGAGTTTGCTGTTCGCTATTATCACCAATGGTTAATTCGTATGAATAGCCTTTTTCGGCAAGCGCAGCTTCTAAATTTTTACGTGATTCCGGATTATCTAAGTGAGCCATATTCGGCTTTAACACCAATGCGAGGTGCTGTTCATTTTGTTCCGCTAAATAGCTATTTAAGGCGATCTGACGGGAAAATCCGCCTAAATTGAGGGAGTTGGCGATGTCACACCATTTATCCTGCTTACAAGATAAATGAATGGTTTTTGCCACTAATTCAGGGGTGCGTTCTTGTAAAATTGCTTGTTTAATATCAGATGGCTTGGCACTGTCTGCTTGATTTTCTAATTCAGGATTAAGCCACGTCCAGCGATAATCTTCATCTTTCACACTTTTAGGGGCGGATTCGGTTTTCTTTGAAACTTGCTGTACGGCTTTATGCTGATTTTCCGCCAAACTGATAAACCGCTCCTGCAATGAAGCGGTCTGATTTGCCGATTTTTTTGCAATAACTTGAGGGGCTTTTAGCTCAGGCTTTTTTTTTTCAGTTTGAGCTAAATTTGCCTGCTGTGCTTGTAGCTTTTTGCGGGCTTCGAGGGCTGCCATTGCCGGTGAAAGTGTAGTTGGAGCAGACGGCGAAATAGCCTTATCTACTGGCTTTGGCGGTTGAGCAACGGTTTCAACCGCTGCGGTAGTATTGGCAACAGTAACCGCTTTTTGCTGATTTTGCTCAAAATTTTCTCTTAGCTGGCTAATTTGATTTTGTGGTTTTGCTGTTGTAACCGCTGGAACTGAATGGTTTAGCTGGGTAACCCTTTCTACCACAACTGTTGCTATTTTTTCCGCCTGTTTAGGGTGGAAAGCCAACGCACGCAAAATAGCCATTTCAACACCGGCACGTTGCTCCGGTGCAAAAGGTAGCTCTTTTTTACTATTGAGGATTAATTGATAGAAAAATTGCACATCTTCCGGCGGAATCTGTTTTGCTAGAAAATGCACTAATGTTTCTTCGGTTGTAGGCGTTTTCACTAATTGCAACATGGCAATTTTGTGTAACACTTCTGCCACATCGCTTAATAATTGTTGCCAATCAACACCTTTCGCGGCAATTTGCTCAATGATCGTCATTGCTTTTTCGCCGTCGGCTTGGGCTATTGCTTGCACTAATTCTAGCGGTTGATTATCGTCAATCAACCCCAGCATTTGGCTGACTACCGCAAGCGTAATATTGGCATTGCTCATTGCAATGGCTTGATCGGTGAGGCTGAGAGAGTCTCGGATACTACCTTGTGCTGCTTTTGCTAACTTTTCTAGTGCCAGAGGCTCAAACGGAATGTCCTCCGCATTTAGGATAAATTCAAGATGACGGGCAATTTGCGATTGTTCTAATGCCCGCAGATGAAATTGCATACAGCGGGAGAGGATCGTAATCGGCAGTTTTTGCGGATCGGTGGTTGCCAGCAAGAATTTGACATATTCAGGCGGCTCTTCAAGGGTTTTCAGTAAGGCGTTGAAACTATGACGAGAGAGCATATGCACCTCGTCAATCAAATAAACCTTAAAACGTCCGACAGTGGGTTTGTATTGAACGTTATCAAGTAGCTCACGAGTGTCTTCCACTTTAGTACGAGAAGCAGCATCAATTTCAATGAGATCGATAAAATGCCCTTCTTCAATCGCTTTACAATTCGCACATTCTCCGCAAGGTTCAGCGGTGATCCCGTTTACACAGTTTAAGCCTTTGGCAAATAAACGGGCAATAGAGGTTTTCCCCACACCACGAGTGCCTGAAAACAGGTAAGCGTGGTGCAGTCGATCTTCTCTTAAACTGTTTTCAAGAGCAGATAAAACGTGTTGCTGACCAACCACTTCCGAGAAGCGTTGCGGTCTCCATTTACGGGCTAAAACTTGATAACTCATTGATTTTCTTTTTAATTGGGAAATGACAAGCGGTCATTTTCCGAAAAATTTTGCAAAATTCTAGCAAAAAATCACCGCTTGTAGGATTAATGCCCCTCAAAACTTACCAGAGTAAAAGAGCGAATCCCTTCTTTTTCTAAACGTTCTTTACCGCCTAACGCAGGTAGCCAAATTACAAAGGCAGCGTGTTCTACTTTACCACCTAAGCGACGAATTAATTTTGCAGTGGCATCAATAGTGCCGCCGGTTGCGAGTAAATCGTCGATGACCAATACATTATCATCAGCACTCACTGCATCTTTATGAATTTCCAGCGTATCTTCACCATATTCAAGGGTGTAAGATTGCGAAATCACTTCACGTGGTAATTTTTTCGGCTTGCGAACCAACACAAACGGCACGCCTAACGCTAATGCAACAGGGGCACCAAAAATAAACCCGCGAGATTCTGTGCCGACAATTTTAGTAATACCTTTGTCTTTAAATTCTGCAACGATGGCATCAATAGTGGCTTGGAATGCAGTTGGCACTTCTAAAAGTGAAGTGATATCACGGAAGATAATCCCTGCTTTCGGGTAATCAGGAATGGATTTGATAGAAGATTTAATTAAATCTAATTGGTTCATTGTTTGACCTATGTATAATAAAAAAATAACTGGAAAACTCTATAGAAAAACAGCAGAAATTTCAAGGAGAAATTGATAACCTTACGTTTGATAGTACAGCTTACTTTTCAGTTTCCTTTTCCCTATATTATCGATAAATATCTTCCCCGTTTCGTCTGGTTTTAAGCAAACGTAAAATCCAAACATACTGCTCGGGGTTTTTCTCCACAAAATATTCAATTACTCGGTTCATTTCTCGGGCGGATTGAATTGGGTCTCCTGAAAATTCAAGCGGTGGCAAAATTTCCATTTCATATTTTGCTTTTTCGGCATTATAAATCGAGAACATCGGGATCACTTCCGCATTCGCTACTCTTGCCATTTTATTTAAGCCGGGCAGAGTCGCTTTTTCGGTGGCAAAAAAGTCGGCATACACACTTAGCTCTTCGCCAAAATCTTCATCGGGCAGAAAATAACCGACATCACCTTTACGCACATCGGCTAAAAACGCCTTGATCCCATTTTGACGAGTATGCATTCGCCCACCTAAACGCTCACGGGTAATATTCCACAGCCAATCCACTAATGCGTTGCGGTGTGGGTTGTACATTGACGTCATCGGATAACCGAGCGAGAACATCGCCACCCCCGCCATATCAATCGACCAAGTATGTGGCACTAACATAATCACGTTTTTACCACTCTCTTTGGCTTTCACCACATTTTCAAAGCCGGTAAATTCACACCGTTTTTGTAAATAAGAGACCGGACGAATTGCCGTTTCGCCAATCGCCAACATCGTTTGTGCCACCGTGATAAACATTTTCTCTACCACCGCTTCACGCTTTTCCTCACTCCAATCAGGAAAGCAGTAACGCAAATTCACTTTAGCACGATGGTAACCTTTTTTATTTTTCTGCTTGAGATAGCGATACGCCATCTTGCCCACAAAAGCGGATAATTTATCCCTAATTCGCACCGGCACATAGGCTAAAATCACTAATCCTAAAACGCCTAACCACACGCCCCAATATTTCGGGTGTAGAAAAGACCATAGGAATTTGTGCGTATAGCCGTCTTGGGCGGTAATTCGTGTCATATTATCTTTTTACTCCATACGCCTCGCACGAGCCGTGCAAGGCTAGATAATCCAAGTCCCTTCGGGACTTTAGAGCCACAAAGTGGCTCGGTTAAATAACCCCATACGGCTCGTATGGGGTAAATCAAGCTATTTTTTATCAATAATATTCTTCACCGCCAATATCACCCCAAGCCCGATAAAAGCTCCCGGGGGTAAAATTGCCAGTAGCAAACCTGAATCAATATGCAATACATTAATGCGTAGGGCTTTTGCCCAATCACCGAAGAGTAGATCTAAGCCTGAAAACAGCGTGCCGTTGCCAATAATTTCACGCAACGCTCCTAGCACCACTAGGCTAAAGGTCATTCCCAGCCCCATTGAAAAGCCGTCAAACGCTGAGAATTTTACCTCATTTTTTGAGGCATAGGCTTCTGCTCGCCCAATGACAATACAGTTGGTTACAATCAGCGGAATAAAAATCCCGAGCGATTGGTAAACAGGGAACGCAAAAGCATTCATTAAAAGCTGTACTGCCGTTACCACCGTTGCAATTACCATCACATAAATCGGAATCCGAATATCGTGTGGGGTGATTTTCCGAAACAGGGAAACCGTGATATTGGTGCAAATTAGCACAAACATTGTTGCCAAACCTAACCCAAGTGCATTGGTTACACTATTTGACACCGCCAGTAGTGGGCAAAGCCCTAATAACTGCACCAAAGCACCATTGTTTTTCCACACGCCGTCAGCGAAAATTGTTTTCCAAACGCTGGATTGTTTCGGGGCAACGTCAATATTCGTCACAGGGATTTGCTGTTCTCTTTCCATTTCTCCCCCTATTTGCACGCTTTAAATTGATTAAACATTGTCGGGTTTTGAGCCAGCTCTGTCACCACCCATTTTGCACTTTGGCGGATATGATTGACCACCGCACGAGGCGTAATAGTTGCACCGGTAAATTGGTCGAACTTGCCGCCATCTTTTTTTACATTCCAATCCGATTCGTTTTCTAAACTAAAAAGTTGATTGGTAAAAGATAAGATCCAATCCGAAACTCGGGTCTCAATTTTATCACCTAGCCCCGGGGTTTCTTTATGCTCAAGGGTGCGAACACCTAAAATGTTGCCGTTCGGCTCAATCCCCATCAATAGCACAATATCGCCGGAATAGCCGTCTGGAGCCGTGCCTTGAACCAGGTAAGCGGTCAGATTTTCCGATTTTTTTGCAACATAAATACGGTTCAAATAAGGGGCATTTTCGAGCTGAACCAGTTTGCAAGTTGCCAACACATCATTATCAAAATGGCTTTTCGGCACAACCTCTTCCAATAATTTGCGTTGTTGCATTGCGGTCACATCATCAATCTTGCCTTTGGTAAGCAGGTACACACCGGTTGAAACGGAGGTGCAAAGCAGGGCAATAAAGCCCAAAATCAAGGCGTAATTTAAGGTAATTTTTGAGGTATTCATTATCTCTTATCCAATTTTGTGCCGTATAATCTCGGCTGCGTATAATGGTCGATTAACGGCACGCAAATATTTGCCAATAACACTGAAAATGCAATAGCATCAGGGTAATTGCCGTAGTAGCGGATTAGATAAACCAATAATCCCACTAAACCACCGAAAATAAGCTTTCCTCTTGGGGTAATGGAGGCTGTTACCGGGTCGGTCGCAATAAAAAATGCCCCAAACATCATCGCACCACTAAAGAAGTGGCTCACAAAATGCAAATGCGATTGTTGGCTAAACAGCTCGGTGAATCCGCTAAAAAAGGCAAAAGTAGCCAGCATTGCTGCCGGAATTTGCCAATGGATAATCCGTTTATAAATCAACACCAAACCGCCGAATAAGAACGCAAGGTTCAGTTGTAGCCAACCGGTAGCAAACAGCCCGTTGAAAATCGGCGTACTCATTACCGCGTCAAAACCTGATTTTGCAAGACTGCTTTTCATACTATCAAGCGGGGTAGCTTGCGCAATGCCATCAACACTATTAACTAGCTGATGAATACTAAAACCATCGCTAGTTACCCCGTAAAAAATCAACGAAATCGCATCACGAAATGTCGGTGGTTCACTTAATAACTCAATCGGCACTATCCACGCCGTCATTTGCACCGGGAAAGAAACCAACAACAACGCATAGCCAACCATTGCCGGGTTAAATAAATTCTGCCCCAAACCACCATAACTGTGTTTTGCCAATAATAACGCCACGATTACGCCAATCAGCATCAGCCAATAAGGAGCATAAGGCGGAATCGACATCGCCAAAATCAAGGCAGTTAAAATGCCCGACAAGTCTGCCAAATAGAAAGCGGTCGTTTTTTTGCGTAATTTTGCAATACCGATTTCAATCACAATCGCAAGGCTGATAGCGAGTAAAGTTTGAATCAGCACACCATAGCCGAAATAATAAAGTTGAACCCCAAAAGCAGGTAACATCATCGCAATCACCCACAACATAAAATTCGCAGTGAGATTGCTCGAATGAGTGTGGGGGGAACTTACCATTTTAAACATCTATAAAACCTTTCTAGTAAAAAATTGCAAAAAAATGACCGCTTGTTAAAGCTTCGGCAAATTCAAATTAAAGCGTATTGCCAGCAGGCGGATAATAATTACGGTGAACACGGTGGCAAGGTAAACCCAATCGCTTTCGAGCCCAACTGAGTTTGCAGCCACAAAAATCACACCGCCGATAAGGCTGGCGGTCACATACACCTCTTTTTGCAAAATGATCGGCACTTCGTTGCGTAAAATATCACGAATCAAACCACCAAAACAGCCGGTCACACCGCCCAGAGCCACGCAGATCAGTGGGTGCAAGCCGAAATCCAAGCCTTTTTGCACGCCAATCACGGTAAATACGCCAAGCCCGATTGCATCAAACACCAACAAGCCGGTTTGCCAACTTTTGCGGGAAATTTGGTTGCGGAAAATAGCGGTAATCACCACCGCAAAGGTAATCATCAGCACATAGATCGGTTGTTTCATCCAAAATACGGGCGTGGAACCAATCATCATATCCCGTAGCGTACCGCCCCCGACCCCGGTCACAAACGCTAAAATAAACATACCGAAAATGTCCATTTTGTGCTGGCGGGCAGCAATTGCCCCCGAAATCGCAAACACGATAGTGCCGATCAAGTCCTGAATAAACAGGAAAGACCACGGCAATGCCGGAATTAGCTCGCTAAACATTGTTGCTTTTCTCCTGCTGAGCGGTTTTTTTCTCTTTAGCTCTAGCGATGGCGGCTGCAACAGCGGCTTTGCGTGGGTCTTCGCTTTCCGTTTTCGGCGAATGGTTATTCACCCCTACGTTGTCATTGCCTGAATTTGCAAAATTTTCTGATTTTTCGACCGCTTGCTGTGCCTGTTTTTTGGCTTTGGCTCGGGCGAGAGCGGCTGCAACGGCAGCTTTGCGTGGGTCTTCCTGTTCGGTATTGCCCCCTGCATTATCTGAATTTGCAGAATTTTCTGTTTTTTCTACCGCTTGTGCCTGTTTTTTCGCTTTGGCTCGGGCGAGGGCGGCTGCAACGGCTGCTTTGCGTGGGTCTTCTGCTGTAGAATTGCTATTCGCCGCTACATTGTCTGAATTTGCAGAATTTTCTGCATTTTCGACCGCTTGTTCTGCCTGTTTGGCAAGCCGTCTGGCTCGGCGTTGTGCCATTAATTCACTATTATCCGGCTCTCCGTTAGCTTTTGCTTGGGTCGGCACGGTTTGAGGGGCTTGCTCTGTGTTTTGGTCTTCTGCTTTTTTCGCTTTCAGGCGTTCAAGGGCAGCTTTGACAGGGTCAACACCTCCGGCATTTGCCACTTCTGCACGGCGTTTCTCCGCCGCTTGGCTAATACGGGCTGTTCTAGCATCTCGTTCTTTTTGTAAACGGGCTTCTCTCGCCTCGAAACGGATTTTTGCCTCTTCAGCTTTGCGGGCTTTTTCCTCAATTTCCTCGATTTTTGCTTTTTCTTGGCGGAAATATTGGATTAACGGAATATAGCTTGGGCAGACGTAAGCACAAACGCCACACTCAATGCAGGCATCTAAATGGTATTCTTTGGATTTATCGTGATCTTCTGCACGGGCAAACCAATAAAGTTGCTGTGGCAATAACCCCACCGGGCAAGCATCGGAACAGCTCGAACAGCGGATACAACTACGCTCCGGTTCAGGTGGTGCATATTCAAAATGATCAGGGGCAATCAAGCAGTTCGCAGTTTTGGTAATCGGGGCTTGCAATGCCGGCAGAATAAAGCCCATCATCGGTCCGCCTAAAAACACCGGAAAGCGTTTATCGGCTTGATAATCTACCTGCTCCAGCAAGTGCTGAATTGGCGTGCCTAATCTTGCCCACACGTTCCCCTTGTTGCGAATTTTATCGCCTGTCAGCGTCACAACCCGTTCAATCAAAGGTTCATCATCAATAACTGCCCGTTTTACCGCAAACGCCGTGCCGACATTGTGCATCACAATGCCCATTTCAATGGTGCGTTTGCCAGCCGGAATCTCAAGTCCGGTCAACACTTGAATCAGCTGATCAGAAGCTCCGGAGGGATATTTAGTCGGGATCGCCCGCACAAACATATCGTTCGAGCCTTTTAAAGCGGTTTCTAAGGCTTGAATAGCGTGTGGTTTGTTATCTTCAATCGCAATCACCACTTCTTCCGGGCGAAGCACATAACGCAGAATGCGAATGCCTTCGATCAGATCTGCAGTGAAATCTTGCATTAGGCGATCATCACAGGTGATATAAGGCTCACACTCTGCCCCGTTAATCACCAGTAATTTACAGCGTTTATCCGCCAAGCTTAATTTGGTCGCAGTTGGGAACACCGCTCCGCCCAAGCCGGCAATGCCGTATTGGTAAACTTTTTGGATAATTTGATCGCTTGTTAGGCTTAAGAAATCTTCAATCGGCTGGCGTTCCACCCACTCATCTTTGCCATCGGTTTCAATGATCACCGTCATTTCCGGCAAACCGGAGGCGTGCGCAGAAACATAAGGCTCGATCCCAATTACCTGCCCTGAAGTCGGGCTATGCACCGGTAATTGGCGGAAGTGATCGCCTTTAGTAAGCGGTTGCCCTTTCAGCACCACATCGCCCACTTTGACTAATAATTCCCCTGCCCAGCCGGAATGTTGAACCAGTGGCACATAGAAAAATTTCGGTAAATTTAAGGTGCGAATCGGCTTGTTGTTCGATTGGGATTTGTTTTCCATCGGGTGAATACCACCCGGGAAATCCCATAATTTTCCGGTTTCTTTATTTTGGCGGATTCGCTCAATCACTAAATTAGGATTGCTCATTTTTGCCTCCGCCTGTGACTAATTTTTTCTGCAATTCCGTGGTATTCACAATCGGAATAATTAAATCTTGGTCGAATTTCCAGTTCCAAGATTGGGTTGTCGGTTTAATTGGTCGCATTTCAATGCAGTTGGTCGGGCAAGGGGCGACACAGAGTTCACAGCCGGTGCAAAGATCCGGAATAATGGTGTGCATTGCTTTATTCGTGCCGATAATCGCATCAACCGGGCAAGCCTGAATGCACTTAGTACAACCAATGCAGAGATCTTCAATCACAAAAGCCACTTTCACCTCAGGCTCTGCCATTCCTTCCATCGGCGGCACTTCTACTCCTAGAAGTTCAGCAAGATTAACCACCAAAGGTTGCCCACCCGGCACACATTTTGTGATGACATCGCCGTTCGCAATGGCTTCGGCATAAGGCTTACAGCCCGGGTAGCCACATTGACCGCATTGGCTTTGTGGTAAGAGAGCATCAATTTGCTCGACAATCGGGTCAGATTCAACTTTCAGTTTAATCGAGGAATAGCCCAAAACCGCCCCGAAAATCAGTGCGATCACAGCAATAGCGATAAGAATATAAGTGATAATTGGCAAATCAAGCATTAGAGTTTCACCAATCCTGTAAAGCCCATAAAGGCAAGCGACATCAAGCCTGCGGTAATCAGTGCAATTGATGCCCCTTGGAACGGACGAGGCACATCAGCAGCAGCCAAACGCTCACGCAGAGCCGCAAATAAAACTAACACCAGCGAGAAACCGGCAGCAGCTCCAAAACCATAAAGAACAGATTCCACCAAATTATTGGCTAAATTCACATTTAATAATGCCACCCCCAATACAGCACAGTTGGTGGTAATCAGCGGTAAATAGATCCCAAGCAAGCGATAAAGTGTCGGGCTGGTTTTATGCACGATCATTTCCGTTAATTGCACGATCACTGCAATCACTAAAATAAACACCAAGGTCCGCAAAAATTGGGCGTTTAACGGTTCAAGCAGATAGGTTTCCATCAAGTAAGCAGAGAGCGAGGCAACCGTCAGCACAAAGGTTGTCGCCAACCCCATACCAATGGCAGTTTCCACCTTTTTCGACACTCCCATAAACGGACAAAGCCCTAGAAATTTTACTAGAACAAAGTTGTTGATAAGAGCGGTACTGATGATTAACAGAATATAATCGACCATAAATTCCACAAAATTTAAACAACAAGCGGTCAAAAATCGCCAAAAATTTGCAAATTGTTCTGCAAAAACGACCGCTTGTCAGAATATAAAAATCCAAAATAGCGGTATATTATCCTCTGTTTTGGCGTTCTTCACAATAAAAAATCAAGGCGTCTCAACCAGAGCCAAAACCACCCTATATTTTGGCTGTAAATTCAAGTAAAATAAGGCGAATTTTTTTGTGAGGAATACAACCAATGTCAACTCAATTTGTATATACGATGCACCGTGTCGGCAAAGTCGTGCCGCCGAAGCGTCACATTCTGAAAGATATTTCCCTGAGCTTTTTCCCGGGGGCAAAAATCGGGGTTCTCGGCTTAAACGGGGCGGGTAAATCAACGCTTTTACGCATTATGGCAGGCGTAGATAAAGAGTTCGAGGGTGAGGCTCGTCCACAACCGGGCATTAAAATCGGCTATCTACCACAAGAACCGAAACTTGACCCACAGCAAACCGTGCGTGAAGCGGTGGAAGAGGCAGTAGCGGAAGTGAAAAATGCCTTAACCCAGCTTGATGAAGTCTATGCGATGTATGCCGATGAGAATGCCGATTTCGACAAATTAGCGGCAAAACAGGCAGAATTAGAGGCGATTATTCAAGCCCACGATGGTCATAACCTGCAAAACCAGTTAGAGCGTGCTGCCGATGCGTTACGTCTGCCGGATTGGGATGCAAAAATCGAGCATTTATCAGGGGGCGAACGCCGCCGTGTGGCACTTTGCCGTCTATTGCTGGAAAAACCGGATATGTTACTGTTAGACGAACCAACCAACCACTTAGATGCGGAATCTGTGGCGTGGTTGGAGCGTTTCCTCCACGACTACGAAGGCACTGTAGTGGCAATTACCCACGACCGTTACTTCTTAGACAACGTTGCCGGCTGGATCTTGGAACTTGACCGTGGTGAAGGTATTCCTTGGGAAGGCAACTACTCTTCTTGGTTGGAACAGAAAGAAAAACGCTTGGCACAAGAGCAAGCGGCGGAATCGGCTCGTCAAAAATCGATTGAGAAAGAGTTGGAATGGGTACGCCAAAATCCAAAAGGTCGCCAAGCGAAAAGTAAGGCTCGTATGGCACGCTTTGAAGAGCTTAACTCAGGCGAATATCAAAAACGTAACGAGACTAACGAACTCTTTATTCCACCGGGTCCACGCCTAGGTGATAAAGTGATCGAGGTGCAAAACCTGACTAAATCTTACGGCGATCGCACCTTAATTGATGACTTATCATTCAGCATTCCGAAAGGAGCGATTGTGGGGATTATCGGCCCGAACGGTGCGGGTAAATCTACTCTGTTCCGTATGCTTTCAGGGCAAGAACAGCCGGACAGCGGTTCGGTAACAATGGGCGAAACGGTGGTGCTTGCAAGTGTAGATCAGTTCCGTGATGCGATGGACGATAAAAAAACTGTGTGGGAAGAAGTCTCAAACGGGCAGGATATTCTCAACATCGGTAATTTTGAAATCCCAAGCCGTGCTTATGTAGGGCGTTTCAACTTCAAAGGCGTAGATCAGCAAAAACGTGTTGGCGAGCTTTCAGGTGGTGAACGTGGTCGTTTACACTTAGCCAAACTTTTACAACGTGGCGGTAACGTGCTGTTACTGGACGAGCCGACCAACGACTTAGACGTGGAAACCCTGCGTGCCTTGGAAAATGCGATCTTAGAATTCCCAGGCTGTGCAATGGTCATTTCGCACGACCGCTGGTTCTTAGACCGTATCGCCACCCATATTTTAGACTACGGCGATGAAGGCAAAGTGACGTTCTACGAGGGCAACTTCTCCGATTATGAAGAGTGGAAGAAGAAAACTTTCGGTGAAGCCGCTACCCAACCGCACAGAGTGAAATATAAACGAATTGCGAAGTAACAATGTAGGGGCGAAATATGTTTCGCCCCTAATCAAATGCAGAATTAAGGGATAAAAATATTTCACTCCTACAATTTTAAATTGAATATGACAGAAGAAAAAATTATCCGCCAAGTAGTGCTGGATACTGAAACCACAGGAATGAATATGGCAGGTGGCCCGCCACAGATTGGGCATAATATTATTGAGATCGGTGCGGTTGAAGTCATTAACCGCCGTTTAACCGGCAGAACTTATCACGTTTATATCAAGCCACCGCGTGAGGTGGATGAAGAGGCGATTGCAGTTCACGGCATCACCAATGAATTTTTGCAAGATAAACCTGTTTTTGCTGAAATTGCCGAGGAGTTTTTGGATTTCATCAAAGGTGCGGAATTAATTATTCATAATGCCCCCTTCGATGTGGCGTTTATGGATCAAGAATTTTCTTATCTGCCTAATCCACCGGCAAAAACCGCAGAAATGTGTACCGTAACCGATAGCCTGCAAATGGCACGAAGAATGTACCCCGGCAAACGGAATAATTTAGATGCACTTTGCGACAGGCTCGGCATTGATAATAGCAAGCGTGTGCTACATGGAGCTTTACTGGATGCGGAGATCTTAGCCGATGTATTCCTAATGATGACCGGCGGTCAGATTTCATTATTAGGCGAAGAAGAAACTGAAGTAGTAAGTGAAGTTGTTGATATTGAAGAAGAATTTTCTGCGATTGTGTTAAATGCCGATGAGGCAATTATTCTTAAAGCAAACGATGAAGAGGAAGAGTCGCATTTAGCACTTCTGAAACTGATTGAGAAAAAATCCAAAGGAAATTGCCTATGGACAAAAGCATTAACCGACACAGCAGAAATATCTCACTGATTCTAACCAATAAATAAAGCAAACAAAAAACCCAGCTTTCGCTGGGTTTTCTATTTCTACTGATTATTCAGCAACAACGTTTACTGCTACAGTTGCATTCACTTCAGGGTGTAAGTGAATTTTAACTTGGTGTTCGCCAGTCGTACGAAGTGGACCTTCACCTAAACGAACCTCAGATTTAGCAACTTCAACACCTGCTGCAGTTAATGCTTCAGCGATGTCTTTAGCTGATACAGAACCGAATAAACGACCATCATCACCTGCAGTTGCAGATACTGATACTGCTGCTAATGCTGCAATTTTCGCTGCACGTTCTTGTGCAGTTGCTAATGCTGCTGCAGCTTTTGCTTCTAATTCTGCACGACGTGCTTCAAAGTGAGCAATGTTTGCCGCAGTTGCCATAACCGCTTTACCTTGTGGGATTAAGAAGTTACGAGCAAAACCAGATTTAACGGTTACTTGGTCGCCCACAGAACCTAAGTGAGCAACTTTGTCTAATAAAATAACTTGCATTGTACTCTCTCCTGATTATTGGTGGTTATCAGTATATGGAAGTAACGCAAGGTAGCGAGCGCGTTTGATTGCACGAGCTAATTGACGTTGATACTTCGCACGAGTACCAGTAATACGGCTAGGAACAATCTTGCCGCTTTCAGAAATGTAGTTCTTTAATGTAGCGATATCTTTGTAATCGATTTCAACAACATTTTCCGCTGTGAAACGGCAGAACTTACGACGACGGAAATAACGTGCCATTTGGCTTCTCCTGATCTATAAATTCAATTTGTTCGGTGTGTAAGACTAACTGATTTAAACCGTTAAAGTCTTTGTGAGTATGGATAAAACCTTTAATTCTCACACTCTCACCGAGCTTAATTTGTTGGGTTAAATAACTAAATTGATTACCTGCCAAAACCACTTGGATTTTGCACCACGCTTGGCGTTCTAAATTCACTTCGGTTTGGATTGAACGATGTTCTAACCAAAAACTGTAATGAGGGACTCCAAGAGGGCTTAGGCTTTGTTTAACCAAGCTGGAAACCGTTCCGCTTAAGATTAAACAATTATCAATCGGCGAATTACTCGCCAGCTTCCTCTGATTCAACTTCAGCTACCGCTTCAGCAACTTTGCTTTCTTTCGCTTTCACCATTGGTGACGCTTCAGTTACTGCCGCTTTAGTGTGAACGATTAAGTTACGAAGAACTGCATCGTTATAACGGAAGTTAGTTTCTAACTCGTCGATTACACTTTGAGGTGCTTCTACATTCATTAACACATAGTGTGCTTTGTGAAGTTTGTTGATTGGGTATGCTAATTGACGACGACCCCAATCTTCTAAGCGATGAACTTGACCGCCAGCTTCTTTTACAGACGCTGTGTAACGCTCAATCATTGCTGGTACTTGTTCGCTTTGGTCCGGGTGAACCATAAAAACGATTTCGTAGTGACGCATTGACTATCCTTACGGGTTAGCAGCCTCCAACTTTAGCCAGTCACCAACTTGTGGAAGCAAGGATTAAAAAACGAATGTGACTGAACGGCAGGATTATACTGAAAAAAGCCTATTTTGCAAGCAACAATTTCGTATTTTGCAAAAAATCCGAGAAAAACGACCGCTTGTCAGCAGATAAACAAATCAAGTACAATACGCAAACGTTTGCTTTATCATTTTTGCAAGGAATCCCAATGAATATTTTAATTATCGGCAACGGTGGGCGTGAACACGCTCTTGCTTGGAAAGTTCGTCAATCGCCGCTCGCAGACAAAGTCTTTGTCGCCCCCGGCAATGCCGGCACAGCGATGGAAAACGGCATTGAAAATGTAGCTATTTCCGCCACTGACGTGCCTGCCTTAGTTACATTCGCTAAACAAAATAGCGTAGGTTTGACGATTGTCGGCCCTGAAGCACCGTTAGTAGTTGGCGTGGTTGATGCTTTTCGAGCCCACGGTTTAACCATTTTCGGCCCGACCCAAGCCGCTGCTCAATTAGAAGGTTCTAAAGCATTTACCAAAGATTTCTTGGCTCGCCATCAGATTCCAACCGCAGAATACCAAAACTTCACCGAAATTGAACCGGCACTTGCCTACTTAAAACAAAAAGGTGCACCGATTGTAATCAAAGCAGACGGTTTAGCCGCAGGCAAAGGCGTAATTGTTGCAATGACTTTACAAGAGGCGGAAGATGCAGTGCGTGATATGCTGTCAGGCAACGCCTTTGGTGAAGCCGGCAGCCGTGTGGTGATCGAGGAATTTTTAGACGGAGAAGAGGCCAGTTTTATTGTGATGGTGGACGGCAAAAATGTCGAACCAATGGCAACCTCACAAGACCACAAACGTGTTGGCGAGGGCGATAGCGGCTTAAATACCGGCGGAATGGGGGCTTACTCCCCTGCTCCGGTGGTAACAAAGGCAATCCACCAACGTGTAATGGACGAAATTATTTACCCGACCGTGCAAGGAATGGCAAGCGAAAATACCCCTTACACCGGTTTTCTCTATGCCGGCTTAATGATTATGCCAAACGGTCAGCCGAAAGTGATTGAATTTAACTGCCGTTTTGGAGACCCTGAAACTCAGCCGATTATGATGCGTTTGGAATCAGACCTCGTTGAATTGTGCTTAAAAGCGTGCGAAGGCAAATTGGATAGCGTGCAATCAAAATGGTGTGAACAAGCCGCATTAGGCATTGTTTTAGCTGCCGCAGGCTACCCGGGCGATTACCGTAAAGGCGATGAAATCATAGGCATTCCGACCTCTACCTCCAATCAAAAAGTTTTCTTAGCAGGGGTTGAGCAAAAAGAAGGAAAACTGCTCACCAACGGTGGACGTGTACTTTGTGCCACCGCACTTGGCAACAGTGTATTTGAAGCTCAACAACAAGCCTTACAACTTGCCGAACAAATTCAATGGCAAGGCAAATTCTATCGCCGAGATATTGGCTACCGAGCAGTGGCAAGAAAACAAGCGAAATAATTTATAAACTCTTAAAACAAGGAAAAATTTATTATGAGTACAACACTTAATGAAATTAATATCACTGAACTCGATGCAGGCCCCGAAATTAAATCACTATCATTAAACGATGCAGTAAACTCTTTTCTAAATGACTCTGCGTGCCCTATATGTGGAAAAAACTGTCAATATTGGCAAAGACTAAAAAGATCTTTAAATAGAAAAGAAAATCAAGGTAAGGGAGATAAAGTTCTTGTGAAGAATCCATCTCCAATTTCTATTGAGAAAAATTTAATTAACGCTTATAAAGAATACAGAAAATTTGAAGAGGATTTAAAGGACAAAATCCACTCTCAAGAAAGTATATATGATCTAAAACTAGCTAAAGAATTATTTCATTCTTATACAAATTTAGCTAGTCATTTAAGTTTAGAGCAAGATAAAAATCATTTTAATGATAAAGCATTATTAAAGAATTATCCTGATAGTTTAAAAAGTGCTTTAGTACTTGCCGAATGGACTAAAGAATATCATGGCAAATATGATAACTTTATTAATGACATCAAATCAGATAATTGGACAAGTGCAGCAATTAACTTTCATTTAGGTATGGAGAAAGTACCATTAAATGATCTTATTTATAAAGAAATATATAACTACTGGGATAAAACATCATTGAAAGATGAATCAGAGAGGATTATATCAGCCAGTATTGAATTCAGTAACTATTTTGCTAATAAGTACTCTGAAAACATTGAAGAAGGTATTAAAAATGCAGAAAAAGAATTTAAAAAGAATTATAATAAAAGTCTAAGATATGATGCTAAAAAAGCACAGCAGAGGGTGCAAAAATATGTCGAAAAAGTCAACCAAAAGAATCCTCAGGCACTAAAAGATCTCGATAACATATCCAACTTAAAAAAAATTAATGAGAATTTAAAAAAAGCAGCAAAATTTACTGGTATTATTAGCAGTATTAAGGATTATTACGATCTAGCAGAAGGGTTTAGAAATGGCATAAAGTCTAATGATTGGGAACCTTTTTTAAAGACATCTGCTCAGATAGGTGCTTCAGCTTTAATGAGTATGTTAGTAGCCTCAATGATAACAGGCCCAACGACAATTGGGAGTATTATTATTAGTGCTGCATTTATTTCTATAGGGGGATATATTATTTCACTAGCTTCCCGTTAGATAGTCTTTGTTATACTCAATAGCCTACTATACTACCTATAGGCTATTGAACTATCATACATCAGCTCTATTAACCAAAAAAACAAAAAAAAATATTGCAAATAAAAATAAAATTATTGAGATAGGTCCAGAGTACATAATTAACTCATACTTTTTTTTAAGTTTAATCCTAAGAGCCTGAGCTACAAAAGGATATAAAAATAAATTAACCAGCAAATATAATAGAGTTATAAAATAAATGAAAAATGTATTTGAATTCCAGGCCTCAAAGCTACGCAAATCAGAAAAAAGCACAGCACAGGATATTAATAAAAACAAAAATGGTATATTTAATAATAAAACATAACCCTTTAGAGTTAAATTAAATTTTTTTAACATCATATCACAAAGACAAACCTGTTGCCTACTCTTCTTACTCATATTAATCTTCACAAGATCGTTATTTTAACAAATACAGTAAAGGAAAAAAGTCATAATGTCAAACAAACAAAATACAGCTCACTATTTTTACTCCCCAAATATTAAAGAGTATGCCAGCCCCTCTGCTTTTGAGAAAATAGAGCGGCTTTTAAATACCGATAACGATTTGCAAAAAAATAATCAAATTCTACCGCTTGTTAAAGTGATTACTCAGCCAAATGCCGAGCAACAAGCGGTCGAAATTTCGCTGAATTTTACAAATGTAGCAAAGTGGCAAATTGTGCTTGAAAATGGTGAGGTTCGGAACGGTGAAATTAAGGCAGAGCAATCAGTTCTAACCCTGCCTGCCGATTTGCCTTTAGGCTATCATCAGCTTTCTATTTCAACTGAAAATGATGAAGAATCTTGCTCGCTGATTGTAACACCGCCGAAAGCTTTCCAGCCTAAGCCATTGGAAGAAAGGAAAAAGCTCTGGGGTGCATTTTTACAGCTTTATACTTTGCGTTCCGATAACAACTGGGGAATTGGCGATTTTGGCGATCTCAAACAATTCCTTGCCAACATTTCTGATTATGGTGCAGATTTTGTGGGCTTAAACCCTATTCACGCCCTTTTTCCGGCAGATCCTGATGCGGCAAGCCCTTACAGCCCGTCCTCTCGACTTTGGCAAAATATTATTTATATTGATGTTTGTGCAGTAGAAGCCTTTCAACAATCTGAACAGGCTCAACAATGGTTTAACAGTGAAGAAACTCAACGGCAGCTTGCTGAATTGCGAGCGAAAGATTATGTCGATTACAGCCAAGTAGCGCAACTGAAATTAAAGGCTCTGCAGTTTGCTTTTGAGCATTTTTCACAGCCATCTCAACAACAATCGCAAACCGAGTTCAATGCCTTTATTGAGCAAGCGGGCGAGCCATTAAAAATCCAAGCGACGTTTGATGCCTTGCACCAATGGATTTCATCTGAATTTGGCGAAAAAGGCGGCTGGACAAACTGGGCGGAGGAATACCAAAGTTACCATTCGCCTAAAGTAGCAGAATTTCAAACCTCACAGGCAACGCAGATACGTTTTTATATGTGGTTGCAATTTGTGGCAAACCAGCAATTAGCAGAATGCAACCAATTTGCTCAATCACTTTCAATGCCGATTGGTTTTTACCGCGATTTAGCCGTTGGTGTTACCCAAAGCGGAGCAGAAACGTGGGCGGATAAAGCCTTATTTGTGCAAGAGGCGTCAATCGGTGCACCACCTGATATGCTCGCCCCGAACGGACAAAGTTGGGGGCTTTCGCCAATGCACCCGCATATTCTACAAAGCCGAGGTTATCAGCCGTTTATTGATTTAGTGCGAGCCAATATGCAACATTGTGGAGCGTTACGCATCGATCATATTCTCGGCTTTGCCCGTATGTGGTGGGTGGCGAACGGTGAATCGGCAAAAGAAGGGATTTATGTCTGTTATCCGCTCGAAGATTTGCTTTCTATTTTGGCATTAGAAAGCCAACGTCACCAATGTTTAGTGATTGCAGAGGCACTTGGCATTGTGCCTGAAGGCATTTTGGACTCTCTCGAGCAAAAGGGCATTTTTGCCTACAATGTTTTTTATTTTGAAAAGGCAGAAAACGCGTTTAAACCGCTGGAAAATTATCCTTACCAAGCGATGACAACTCTAAGCACCCACGATTTACCGACCATTCAAGGCTATTGGAAAGGCTATGATTTTGAGCTAGGCGAAAAATTTGACACTTACCCAAGCAAAGCCGTATTAAGAAAGCTAAAAGAAGAGCGTTCGTACGACCGCTTGAATATTCGCAATGCGGTAGAAAAAGTGATGGAACTCGAGCCAAATGAAGTCGGGGTCACAATGAAATTTACCCACCAATTACAACGCTATGTGGCTCACACTCACAGTGCATTGTTCGGCACACAGCCCGAAGATTGGCTCAATATGTTAGAGCCGGTGAACATTCCGGGAACCAGTAGCGAATACCCTAACTGGAGAAGAAAATTATCCGCAACTACCGAACAGATTTTTGCAAATAAAGATATTCAACAGCTGCTAAAGGATATAAACAAAATTCGTAAAGGATAATAACAAGCGGTCATTTTTAGGTAAATTTTTACCAAAAAATGACCGCTTGTGAATTAAATCTCTTGCTGATGATTCCTGTGTAGTTTGATCCAGTTGTAATAACCATAAATGGAGTTACATAAATACATCACATACATCACCAACAGTGGCAAGCTGGTTTCGCCGTTTTGGAAGTACATTGCCGTCCATAAAGAAATGGTCATAATATTCACGATAATCCACAATGCCCATTGCTCACGGTAGCGAAGTACCATCAGAATTTGTGCCACGATCGAAATAACCACTGTTGCACCATCTAATATAGCTAACGCACTGCCTAAATATTTAAGCAATTCAATATAAAGAAATGTGCCGATAATAGTGGTAATGGCGACAATCACCCACTGTTTTGCGGTTAAAGCTTTAGCAATTACCTCTTCCACACCGGCATTATTTACCGTGTTTTCGCTGGTCATATTTTTACGCCAAAAATAGAAACCGATAAATTGCACCGGCACATATACAAGTAAATTCAGCATCATTTCACCATATAACTGAAACGTATAAGAGATATAAGCATAAAGCGAAACGGAAATTAAGCCGAATAGATAGTTACTGATTTTTCCTTTACCGACAAATACCACGCATAAAATACCTGTTATTGCCGCAATGGTTGCAATCCAAGTATCAGGTTGATAAATAAAAATACCGATTTGAATCGCTAAAAAAGCAATCAACCAACTTGCCTCAAAAGTGGTCCAACCACTAAAAAACTCTTGTTTTAACTTAGTTGAAAAAGATGAACAGCCCATATTTCCTCCATATAAAGTGAAGTATTCTTTTCAAATTCTAAGTTATTTAAATTAAGAAATCAAAATACAGAGTACCTTTTGATAAATATACGAAACATTTATTATATTAATAAACCTATATTTAATTGGCATTTAACTAAATCAGTGTTTTTTAAAACTAAAAAACATACAAAAAACCAAATAAAACTCTACATTCCACCTCAATATTAGTACAAAACATAAAATTATAAAATAATACATTTATATCAAAAAATTGCTATATTTATTCCTAAAAAGCCACTATTTACACCATAAAACCTCACCTATATAATTTTTTCAGCCTATCTGCATATATTAGCTAGGCAATACTCAAATCATTAAAATTATTAAAAATAAGAACAGGAGTAGTTCTATGAATAAAATTTATCGCATTGTTTGGAACCATGCAAAACGAACTTGGATTGTTGCTTCTGAATTATCAAGAAGTGCTAATAAATCTAATGCAACAAATACATCACTAACCACTAATATTATTAAACTTAGCACACTAAGTCTTGCGCTTTCTGCAGGTTTTGCAATTGCTGCAACCTATTCACCAACCTATGGGACCATACCAGATAATAACCCACAAACATCTATCGCAATTGGTGATGGATCTAAAGTTAACTCAACACTAGTAAGTACAATAACAGGCTTAGAAGGAAATAGCGGTAAAGTTTCTACCGCATTAGGGTATAACACAACCGCGACAGCCGATTTTTCAACTGCATTAGGAGGCTTTGCTAACGCTAGTTTTGCTTCAACAGCTGTTGGTGGACAAGCCACTGCCGATAAACGTTCCGTAGCAGTAGGGTACAATGCAACCGCAATGGGCTTACGTGAAGTTTTTATTGGCGATCATGCCGGATTAAATCACTCTAACAGCACAGAATACAATATTGGTATTGGTTATTCGGCTAGCTCTAATGTAACAGGAAACAATACGATTTCTATTGGTAATACTGCTGGAGACGGTACTAGTGGTAGCCACAATATTGCAATTGGTACTTATGCTAATGCAAAACTAGCAGGACCTACTACAAATGTAACCAGTGATAATAATATCGCTATCGGTAATTCCGCTCTTGCAAATGGTGTTAATAATTACAAAACTACAGCAGCAACAGGAGAAACGGTAATAGGAAAAGCAACTGCTGTAGGTAGTCATGCCAATGCAACCGGCATTGTTAGCTCCGCCTATGGTGCTGAAGCTAACGCAACAGCTATTCACTCCACAGCAATTGGTTATGAAGCAAAGACTTCAGGCCATGGTGCAACCTCATTAGGTTATTATGCAAATGCAACAGCAAATTTAACGACTGCTGTTGGTACTAGTGCAAGTGCAACCAACGATTATGCTTCTGCATTTGGCCGTGAAGCCAATGCAAGTGGAGGTTCAGCAACCGCTTTAGGCAATCGAGCTACTGCATCAGGCGCGGCTTCTGTTGCACTAGGGGTAAGCGCTAAAGCAACAAATCAACGCACAATTGCAATTGGAGAATCATCAAATGCTTCCGGCTTTAATGCAACCGCTATAGGTCGAAATGCCACTGCTGAACATACTGATTCGATAGCGCTAGGTAGCAACTCAGTTACAGCTATAGCCATACCAACTACAAATGCAACTGTAAATGGTATTACATATAGTGACTTTGCCGGAACAAATCCAATTGCTACAGTAAGTATTGGGGCGGAAGGCAAAGAGAGAACTATCACCAATGTTGCTGCAGGACGTATATCTTTAAGCTCTACAGATGCCATAAACGGTTCACAATTATATTTAACACAACAAGCTATAGGTAATGTTGCTGCAACAACCGCAAATATCTTAGGTGGTGGGGCAGCTGTTACTGAAAATGGAAATATCACTTTCCCAACCTACGCTTTAGTGAATGGCACACCAGATGCAGATAAAGAAGGCAAACAAGGGAAATACACTACTGTTTCTGCAGCACTAAGCGCATTAAACACAGCGGTGATCAGCCCGTTAACCTTTGCCGGTGATACAGGGACTAATTTTGAGCGCCATCTAGGTTCAACAGTCAAGTTCGAAGGCGGATCTACAGGCATATTAACCGAGAATAATATTGGTGTTGTAGCTGATGGCAATAGTACTTTAACCATAAAATTAGCAGAAAAAGTTAACTTAGGCGCTAATGGTTCATTAACAACAGGTGATACCGTTGTTAACAATACAGGTATCACCATCGCTAACGGCGTTGCAGACAAACCGGTAAGTCTTACTAAATCTGGCTTAGATAATGGCGGTAATAAAATCGCCAATGTTGCCGCAGGCGATGTAGATACTGATGCGGTCAATGTCAGTCAACTCAAACAAGCTATCAGCAAATTTGCAACTCATTATGTTAGTATTTCAGATGATGGCATTCAACGTGCTAACTATGATAATTCAGGCTCTAGCGGTGTTAATTCAATGGCTATCGGCGTTGCAACAAGTGCTAATGGTGAGCTGGCAACCGCATTAGGCTCTGAAGCAGAAGCAAACGGTGAACGTACAACTGCAGTTGGTCCTCGCGCAACAGCTGATGGTATGAATGCAACTTCTATAGGCTACAATGCGAATGCAAATGCAACAAATGCCCTAGCGGTTGGTTCTGCAGCCAATGCAAATGCTGATACCTCAACAGCTATTGGTACAGCTTCAACAGCGACAGCTACCCGTGCAACTGCATTAGGCTCTAAATCTGAAGCTACCGGTGAAAATTCAACCGCTGTAGGTTATGAAGCAAGTTCAATCGGTGCAGGTTCTCTTGCTGCAGGCTATAACGCAAATGCTTCGGGTACACAGTCAACCGCTTTAGGTAACTCTGCTAATGCAGGTGGAATATGGTCAACTTCTGTGGGTAGAAATGCCAATGCTACAGGTAGCTCTGCGATTGCTTTAGGTAATAGTGCAAATGCAGCCGGTGTAGCTTCTATTGCATTAGGTGTTTCATCACAAGCAACAACAACTGCTGCAGTGGCTCTTGGCCAAAATGCAAAAGCAACACACCAAGGTTCTGTTGCATTAGGTACTAACTCTGAAACAGTAGCCACAGTTGCAACAAAAAGTGCAACGCTAAATGGCAATACATACACATTTGCAGGTACTACGCCAAGCTCAACTGTAAGTATTGGTTCTGTAGGCAATGAACGTACTTTAACGAATGTTGCAGCTGGTCGTATTTCGGACTCATCAACGGATGCCATCAACGGTTCACAACTTTATGCTGCTTACACCGAAATTGATGGTTTAAATACGAAAGTGGATGAGTTAAGTAATGGCGCACTTACTTTTGTAGATGATGCTGGTACTGAAATTGTTCGTAAATTAGGTGCTTCTCTGAATGTTAAAGGTGGAGCCGATGCAACCATATTGACTGATAATAATATCGGTGTAGTGGCAACAGATGCTAACACATTAACAGTTAAATTAACGAAAGACATTGATTTAACTCCTGCCGGCTCCGTAGCTGTTGGTAATTCAAAACTAAATAACAACGGCTTAACCATTAATAATGGCCCAAGTGTCACAATGACAGGTGTCGATGCTGGCAAATTAAAAATAACTAATGTAGCTGATGGTGATATTTCACCTATCTCAGCAGATGCAGTTAATGGCAGCCAACTTTACGATACGGCAAATACTATTGCTACCGCTTTAGGTGGTAATTCAAGTGTAAATGCAAATGGTGCTGTTTCAGCCCCAAGCTATACTGTGGTTGATGGCGTTCCTACAAATGAGGTTAGTAAAACGGTCAATAATGTAGGCTCTGCAATTACTGCGTTAAATGATGCAGTAACCAGCCCACTAACATTTGCAGGTGATACCGGCACGCCATCTCAACGTAAATTAGGTTCTACTGTTACAGTAAAAGGTGGGATATCTAACGAATCACAACTAACTGATAATAATATCGGGGTTATTTCAAATGGTAATGGTTCATTAACGGTTAAATTAGCTAAAGATATTAAAGTTAATTCTGTCACAGCTCAAACAGTAACAGCTAACATTGCTGTAGCCGATACTGTTAAGACTGGTGATACAACCATTGATACTAATGGATTAACTATTGTAGGGGGACCGAGTATAACTAAAACAGGTATTAATGCAGCAGGAACAAAAGTGACTAACGTAAAAGCAGGAACTGAAGATACTGATGCAGTTAACTTTAGCCAATTAAAAGCAACAGAAAAAAATATCAATAATAAGATCAATAATATTGATTCAAAAGTAAACAAAGTTGATAAACGTTTACGCGCTGGTATTGCTGGTGCAACTGCAACCGCAGGTTTACCGCAAGCATATCTACCAGGTAAAAGTATGTTAGCAACGGCTGGAGGTACATACCGTAATGAAGCTGCAATCGCAGTAGGTTATTCTCGGATTTCAGATAACGGGAAGGTTATCTATAAATTAACTGGGAACAGCAATACCAGAGGCGACTTTGGTGGTAGTATTGGCATGGGTTATCAATGGTAATTTTCCAATAGAAAATTGATTTATTGCTGAATAAAAAAGGTTTACAGAGTTTCTGATCTGTAAACCTTTTTTCTATAATTATCTATCAATTATGGATTAAAAGGGAAGAAAATCGGAATTAATACTATCCCTAAAATCCAGTAGATTACATTTAGCGGTAAACCAATTTTAATGAAATCGGTAAATTTATAACCACCTGCACCATATACCATCGTGTTGGTTTGGTAACCCACGGGGGTCATAAAGCTGGTTGCAGCCGCAAACATTACGGCAATAATGAATGGGGAAGCATCTACCTCTAACATTTTAGCGGTAGAAACCGCAATAGGCGTAAGCAACACGGCAGTCCCTGCATTACTCATAAATTCGGTTAACACCATTGTCAGTAAATATAATACAGCTAACACCACTAAAGGCCCGAACTCCCCTACTTTACCAAGCGTGTTATCAACAATAAATTGCGCCGCCCCACTATTTGCCATCGCTTCACCTAATGGCAGTAATCCAGCTAAGACTAAGATGATTTTCCAGTCAATAGATTGATAGGCTTCTTCAGCCGTTAAACAACCGGCAACACACATCGCAACTGCACCAATCAAGGCGCTCACTGAAATTGAAATCCAGCCTAATGCTGCTGTTGCCACCACCGAAACCATTACCCCTAAAGCAAATTTGCTTTTCCACGACTCCTCAGTTTTGACTAAATCAGAGGATAACACAATAAAGTCTTTATCTTGGCGTAACGTATCCATATCCTCTTTTGGTAATGTGAGTAATAAAATATCCCCCATTTTAAAAGCAGTGGTGCGTAAACGCTCACGAATTACTTTACTTTGGCGTTGAATGCCTAACACCGTTGCATTTTTATTCCAACGCTGTTGTAAAATAGGAATAGTCCCTCCTATCCAACGAGAGATCGGAGAAATCATCACTTCAGCCACCATCAAGTCTTCATCCAGATTATCTTCATCATTCTCACGGCGTCCATACACAACGTGGTGCAATCCATATTTTTCTCGCACTTTTGCTAAATTTTCCGATTCACCCCGCAACAATAAAATATCGTGTTTTTGTAATACTTGATGACTCGGTGTCGATAATCTTTCCCCATCACGCAGAACACCGATAGTAAATAGATTAAATTCTTCATTTAATCCTGATTCAAAGGTACTTTTGCCAATTAATACAGAGTCTTTATTTACTTTAAGTTCAGAAACATATTTTCCAAACCCCTCACCATCTTCAAGTTGCAAATGTGATTCGGGTAATAAGAAACGGCTGGTCACTAATAAATAGGCAACCCCAACCACTAAAAAAATAATCCCCAAGGGGGCAAATTCAAACATACCAAAACCGGAATGCCCTTGCTTTTGAGCGATTGCATTAACTAATAAATTAGTGGAGGTACCGATCAGTGTACAAACACCTGCCATTTGAGAAGAAAATGATAATGGAATAAGGGCTTTGGAAGGAGCCATTTTTATATTCTGTGCTGCGGCAATCACAATCGGAATTAATACTGCAACCACTGCCGTATTATTCACAAAAGGAGAAACAGCAGCATTTACGCCACAGAGTACAAGCAAGAATAACCAAGGGGATTTTACCTTAGCAAGTAAACTGCCTACGCTATCTAAAGCCCCACTATTTTGTAAACCAGCAGCTAATACAAACATTGCGGTTACGGTTACAGTAGCTGAGTTTGAAAATCCACTTAGGGCGGATTTGGTATCAACTTGCCCCAATAATACTAATGAACACAGTACCAAAATAGCGACAGCATCCATTCGCATTTTTTCAGTTGCAAATAAAAATACGGCAATCCCAGTAACTGCCAATGTTGCAACAATATCCCAAGACATAAATACTCCTTTTTCGAAAGAAAATAGCTGCATTAGCAGAACCAATGCAGCCCAAAAGATGGTGTTTAGCCACGATATTTTTGATGTTGTTTTACCGCTTTACGAATTTGGCGGATATTGGTTCGGCGGCGGTTTGCCCCTACTTCCACTTTCGTTTCGGTTTCAGGCGGTAACCCTACCAGCTCACGCAAGTAATTAACTTGTTCTAAGCCCATTTCTTCCCAGCCGCCACGCGGTAAAGCTTTATCTAATTTGATATTGCCGTAACGGATACGAATCAAACGGCTGACTTCTACCCCTTGAGATTCCCACAAGCGGCGAACCTCACGGTTACGCCCTTCGGTTAAAGTTACATCAAACCATTGGTTCAAGCCTGTGCCACCCACAACCTTAATTTGTTTAAAGTTTGCCGGCCCGTCTTCCAACTGAACCCCTTTGCGTAAGCGTTGTAACATCGCATCGTCAATGTTGCCGAACACACGCACCGAATATTCACGTTCGACTTCACGGCTTGGGTGCATTAAACGGTTGGCTAATTCACCATCGGTAGTGAACAATAATAAGCCTGAGGTGTTAATATCTAACCGCCCGACTGCAATCCAACGTGCACCACTTAAACGAGGTAAGCGGTCAAATACGGTGGCACGTCCTTCCGGATCGGAACGGGTGCAAAGCTCCCCTTCCGGTTTGTAATACATCAATACACGGCAGATCTCTTTTTGTGCCGGCATTAAATTAACCAAATGCCCGTCAATGCGAATTTTAGTCGATGAGCTCACTTGCACACGATCACCAAGGGTAGCTATTTTACCGTCCACGCTCACACGTCCGGCAGCGATAATCTCTTCTAATTCACGGCGAGAACCTTGCCCTGCTCGTGCTAAGATTTTTTGTAGCTTTTCGCCGACTACTTTGGCTTTTTTCTCTTGAGATGCCACTCCACTAGCGGTCGTTTTTTCCACTTTTTTTGCAATTCTCTGCGTTAATGGCTTAGAAGTTGGACGCGATAGCTTTTCTGAGGTTTTGCCAAATTTGCGTTCAGATTTTTGCTCTTCTTTTTTAAATGAGGGACGGCTTTCACCACGTTTATCTGAACGGAAAGTCGCAGTTGATTTTTTTTGAAAAGTTGTCATAAAGTTCCTTTTGTCGCTTTCACAAGCGTCTGAGTATTTTGCTCTCTCCCCTTGTGGGAGAGAGACCGAAAAAGACTTCGTTCAGAAGGATTTTTCAGAGAGGGGAAAGTTTCATTTGCAACATTTTTACAAAAAATAACCGCTTCCCTTCTCCCTGCTTTTTTTCTGAACGAAGAAAAATCTGTCCCTCTTCCACAAGGGGAGAGGGTAACTATATTAATTAAACGGTGTTGGATCGCCCGATCCTTCTCGAATAATAACCGGCACGTCATCGGTTAAGTCAACTACCGTTGTAGGCTGCTGCCCTAAATAACCACCGTGGATAATTAAATCCACCCGATTTTGCAAATGATCCCGAATTTCATCAGGGTCTGACTCGGTCATTTCCGTCTCCGGCAACATTAAAGAGCAGGAAAGAATCGGCTCACCTAAGGCAGAAATTAACGCCAAGGCAATCGCATTATCCGGCACACGAATCCCCACTGTTTTACGTTTTGTCATCAGCCTGCGAGGAAGTTCCTTGGTTGCCGGCAGAATAAAAGTATAAGGATTCGGGGTATTATTCTTAATTAAGCGATAGGCTTGATTATTGACCAACGCGTAGATAGAAAGCTCGGATAAATCACTACAAACTAAGGTAAAATTGTGATTTTCCGGCAATTTACGAATTGCTACAATTCTATCCATTGCGTGCTTATCGCCCATTGCACAACCGAGAGCATAGCCTGAATCGGTAGGGTAAACAATTACGCCACCGTTTCGAATAATCTCTACCGCTTGGTTAATTAAGCGTTGCTGTGGGTTATCGGGGTGGATATAAAAAAATTGTGTCATAGTCTCAAGCCTTCGACTTTCTAAAAATTGGGCTAATTATACACCAAGTTCGCCCAAGCTCGCATAATTATCTGGAATATATAATTATCTAGAATAATTGCTTGACTTCTTTTTAATGTACTAGTTTAATAGTACGAAAAATTGAATAGGAATTTGCTATGCCTCAATTAACGATTACTCAAACAGAACTACCCTATTTTGCCGATACAACTCGTGTTTATTACGCATTATGCGGCGAATGCCCACATACGCTATTATTAGACTCAGCGGAAATTCAAAGTAAAAACAGTGTAAAAAGTTTGCTGTTTGCAAAATCGGCAGTGCATATTTTCTGTGAAGATCAAACCGTGACTTTCCACGCTTTAACCCCAAACGGGGATGCGGTTTTACCTTTGATTGCAAACGCATTGAGCCTGTTAAACCCTGCTCCGACTTGCAAATTTTTAGACAAAAACGACCGCTTGCAAGCGATTTTCCCAGCCATCAGCAACCAGTTAGATGAAGACAGCAAGCTCAAAACCACCACCGTGTTTGACGGGCTAAGAACGGTGAGCCAACTGTTTGCCGATTCCGCATCGCCTATCTATTTGGGCGGATTATTTAGCTACGATTTGGTGGCAAATTTTATTCCAATGGAAAATATCAGCCTGCAAGATGATGGCTTAAGCTGCCCGGATTACAGTTTCTATTTAGCAGAGCAACTGGTTACAATCGATCACCAAACAGAAACTGCGGTGCTAAACACTTTCTGTTTTGAGCAGAATGAGCAAGCAAGTTTGAACCAACAAGCGGTCGAATTTACGCAAAAACTTGCAAATCTCTCACATATTGAGCTACCTCTAGCAAGCCAAACCGCAACAAGTGAGGCGACCGCCAACATTGAAGATGAGGATTTCAAAGCGATTATCCGCAAGCTCAAACACCATATTAATATCGGTGATGTGTTCCAAATTGTGCCGTCTCGCCGTTTCAGCTTGCCTTGCCCGAACACTCTTGCCAGCTATAAACAGCTCAAAATCAATAATCCAAGCCCGTATATGTTCTATATGCAGGGGGAAAATTTCACTCTGTTTGGGGCGTCGCCTGAAAGTGCGTTGAAATATTCGCAAGCCAACCGCCAGTTGGAAATCTACCCGATTGCCGGCTCTCGCCCTCGTGGCTTTGATGAACAAGGCAATATCGATCCTGAATTGGATTCCCGTTTGGAATTAGAACTGCGTTTAGACCAAAAAGAGCTTGCCGAACATTTAATGTTGGTCGATCTTGCCCGTAATGATGTGGCTCGTGTGAGCGAATCCGGCACTCGCCGTGTGGTCGATTTAATGCAAATTGACCGCTATTCGCAAA
Source organism: Mannheimia haemolytica (assembly GCA_900638155.1). NCBI lineage: Bacteria > Pseudomonadati > Pseudomonadota > Gammaproteobacteria > Pasteurellales > Pasteurellaceae > Mannheimia > Mannheimia haemolytica. Next base: position 1,995,182 of record LR134495.1, read on the forward strand.
TTATGCATTTGGTTTCCCGTGTGATCGGCACACTTCGAGCCGATCTTGACGCTCTGCACGCTTATCAAGCCTGTATGAATATGGGTACATTAACAGGTGCACCGAAAATTAAAGCAATGCAGCTGATCTACCAAGTCGAGCAACAAAAACGCCATAGCTACGGCGGTGCAGTGGGCTATTTAACCTCAGACGGCAATTTAGATACCTGTATCGTGATCCGCTCCGCCTTTGTGCAAAACGGCATTGCCTATGTGCAAGCCGGTTGTGGTGAGGTGCTGGATTCCGACCCACAATTAGAGGCTGATGAAACACGCCATAAAGCACGGGCGGTGTTAAAAGCGATTGGGCAGGTGAATGCAAAAGCATAAGGACAAACTATGGCAAATATTCTTTTTATTGATAATTTCGACTCTTTTACCTATAACTTGGTCGATCAATTTCGTGAATTAGGGCATCAGGTAACGATTTTCCGCAATGATTATCCGCTTGAGGATTTTTTAGCCAAAGCTGAAACCACCGAAAATTGTTTGGTTGCCCTTTCCCCCGGCCCGGGTAATCCGGCTGAAGCTGGGAATATGCTGGAAATTATTCGTCGTCTGAAAAACAAAATACCGATGATTGGCATTTGTTTAGGACATCAAGCTCTAATTGAGGCCTTTGGCGGCAAAGTAGTGCATACCGGCGCGGTGTTACACGGCAAAGTTTCTCGTATTGAACACGATAATCAAGCAATGTTTGCAGGCATTAACAATCCAATGCCTGTTGCCCGTTACCACTCATTAATGGGCGATGAATTACCGGCAGAATTTATCGTCAATGCAAAATTTGAACATATTGTGATGGCAATTCGCCACAAAACCTTACCGATTTGCGGTTTCCAGTTCCACCCGGAATCCATTTTAACCGTGCAAGGCACAAAATTACTTAAACAGTCGGTGGAATGGTTATTAGGAGCAAAAAATGATTAGTGTATATGGATTAAAACAAACCTTAGCAGACCGCAGAGCCCTCATTGCAGACGTGATTTTTGACTGTATGCAAATGAGCCTTGGCGTGCCGAAACAACGCCACGCCTTGCGTTTTGACTTATTGGATGCGGAAAATTTCTATCCCCCAATTAACCGTAGCCAAGATTTTATTGTGATTGAAATTAACCTGATGCAAGGGCGGAGCGAACAGCTCAAAAAACGCTTAATTAAAGGGCTGTTTAGTGCCTTACACACCAAAGTCGGCATTGTACCGATGGACGTTGAAATCACCATTAAAGAACAGCCAGAGCATTGCTGGGGCTTTCGTGGAATGACCGGCAACGAGGCAACCGATTTGGAATATCAGGTACATCGCTAATTAAAAAGGAAGAGACTATGCAAGCACTATTCGATAAATTATTTGCAAACCAAGCCCTAACCCAAACGGAATCTCACCGTTTTTTTAGTGAAGTGATAAAAGGCAATATGTCGAATGAACAACTGGCTGCCGCCCTGATTGCCCTAAAACTGCGTGGCGAAACGGTGGCAGAAATTGCAGGAGCAGCCAACGCTGCACTAGAAAATGCCAATCCGTTCCCAACGCCTGATTACCCTTTTGCGGATATTGTCGGCACAGGTGGCGATGGGCATAATACCATCAACATTTCTACCACAAGTGCGATAGTTGCCGCCACAATGGGCTATAAAATTGCCAAACACGGCAACCGCAGTGTATCAAGCAAAACCGGCTCGAGCGATGTATTAACCCATCTAGGCATTAATGTCGCCGTTTCGCCTGAAACCGCACGCCAAGCCCTCGATGTCACTGGCATTTGCTTTTTGTTTGCCCCCACTTACCACAGCGGATTCAAATATGCCGCTCCGGTTCGCCAAGCGCTAAAAACCCGCACGATTTTCAATATTTTAGGGCCTTTAGTAAACCCGGCTCACGCTAAACGCCAATTACTCGGTGTGTATTCTCCTGAGTTAGTGAAAGTCTATGCCGAAACCGTAAAAGCCTTAGGTTACGAACACACTATTGTGGTACACGGAGCCGGCTTAGATGAAGTTGCGGTTCACGGCGAAACGCAGGTTGCGGAAATCAAAAACGGGCAGATTGAATACTACACCTTAACGCCGGAAGATTTCGGCATTGAACGCCATTCGTTAGAAGATCTCAAAGGCGGTGAACCTGCAGAAAATGCCGAAAAAGTAACCTCTATTTTACAAGGAAAAGGTAAACTGGCTCATATTGATGCGGTGGCAGCAAATGTCGCATTATTAATGAAAACCTTTGGAGAAGATGATTTAAAAGCCAATGTGCAAAAAGTAAAAGAAACGCTTGAGAGTGGAAAAGCGTTAGAAACTTTGCGAAAATTATCGACTTACTAATCATATCGTAGTGGCGGGTTTTAACCCGCCTTATTTTATATTTGTTTAAAGGCTATTAAGTGAAAAAAAGCATTTACGACACCCCGATTTTCTTTGAGCGTTACCAACAACTTCGTCAAAATCCAATCAGTATGAATGAAGTGGTGGAAAAGCCGACAATGTTCTCTCTGCTACCAGACTTAAACGGCAAAAAAGTGTTGGATTTAGGTTGTGGCACAGGGGTTCATTTAGCCCATTATTTAACGCTCGGTGCAGAAAAAGTGGTCGGGTTGGATTTATCTGAATTAATGTTGCAGCAAGCGGAAACCACACTCTCTATTAATTGGCAAAAAGACGAAAAATTCTCACTCTACTGCTTGCCGATGGAACGTTTAGATGAAATTCAAGAGAGCGATTTTGATGTTGTGACCAGCTCTTTTGCCTTTCACTATATTGAGGATTTTGCCTCACTCCTTGCAAAAATTTCGCAAAAAATGACTGCTTGTGGCACGCTGATTTTCTCGCAAGAACACCCGATTGTCACATGTTACCGAGAAGGCTATCGTTGGGAGAAAAACCAAGAAAAACAACAAGTTGCTTACCGCTTGAACTATTATCGGGAAGAGGGCGAACGGGACAGAAGTTGGTTTCAACAACCCTTTAAAACCTACCACCGCACAATAGCAACCATTGTGAATAACCTCATTCAAGGCGGATTTGAGGTTGTGCAAATGGAAGAACCAATGCTGGCAGACCAACCCCAGTGGCACAATGAATTTAAAGATTTACAGCACCGCCCGCCGTTGCTGTTTATCAAGGCGATCAAGCAGAAATAAAGTGGTTATTTTACAACCAATCAAACGCTATTTTGCAAAAACTATTTGCTCAATGTTAAGGAAACCACTATTATTTTAACACCAGTACGGAGCGGTAGTTCAGCTGGTTAGAATACCTGCCTGTCACGCAGGGGGTCGCGGGTTCGAGTCCCGTCCGTTCCGCCAACAAATTTAAGCCTCTGAGAAATCAGAGGCTTTTTTGCTTTTAAAAATACTATTCTAGCCCCCTCTTTAGAAAAGAGGGGCTGGGGGAGATTTGATACGATGTCCAAATTTCGTATGAGCGTAAAATAATTTCTGCCAAATCTCCCCTAACCCCTCTTTGCTAAAGAGGGGAAATTAAGAGTATTTATTAACATTACTTCCAAATTAACTGCTTAATTTGCCCCAACCCATTTAACCTTGTGCTGGTTAAATTTTGTGAAATTTTTAGCTCATCAAAAATCGTTTTTAAGTCAAAGGCTTTCAGCTCTTCTGACGTTTTTTCGGTTAAAGCTACGCTCACTACAAATAAAATCCCCTGCATTAAACGGGCATCGCTATATGCCACTACTTTTCGTGGCTCAGCTTGAAATTCAAACCATAAACGGCTTTCACAGCCCTCAATTTCCGCTATTTGTGCCAACTCTTGCTCACTTGGTTTTGGTAACAAGCGACTTAGCTGAATTAACAAGCGGTATCTTTCTTCCCACGATTTACAACGTTCAAATTTTTGGTAAATTTCTGTTAATGTCATAATTTCCTCATCATTTGCAAAAGATTTTAACAATCTGACCGCTTGTTGTTAATGATTTTCTGAAAATTTGCTAGAATAGCGAGATTTTGTATTACGACAGAGGAAAACAAAATGGCATTAGTCCCAATGGTGGTGGAACAGACCTCAAAAGGCGAACGTTCTTACGACATTTATTCACGTTTATTAAAAGAGCGTATTATTTTTTTAAACGGTCAGGTGGAAGACAATATGGCAAACCTGATTGTGGCACAACTTCTGTTTTTAGAAGCCGAAGATCCGGAAAAAGACATCTATTTATACATTAACTCACCGGGCGGTGTAGTAACGGCAGGCTTGGCAATTTACGATACAATGAATTTCATCAAGCCGGATGTAGCAACCCTTTGCACCGGGCAAGCAGCTTCAATGGGTGCATTTTTGCTTTCAGCCGGGGCAAAAGGCAAGCGTTTTGCACTCCCGCACGCACGCATTATGATTCACCAGCCTTTAGGTGGAGCGAGAGGTCAAGCAACCGATATTCAAATTCAAGCGGAAGAAATTTTACGCTTGAAAGCTACCCTTACCCGCCGTATGGCAGAACACAGCGGTCAGAGCTATGAAAAAGTGTTAGCCGATACCGAGCGTGATAATTTTATGTCTGCGGAAGAAGCCGCTGAGTATGGCTTAATCGACAAAGTATTAACTTCTCGCAGTGAGGTGGCGTAATGGCATTTGAAAAAGAACCCCACTGTAGTTTTTGCGGTAAAAAACGAACCGAAGTCGATCAATTAGTCGAAGGCACGGAAGGCTATATTTGTAATGAATGTATCGAGGAATCCTACGCCTTATTACACGGTGAGGAAGAGCCGTTAATTGATGAAAACCAAGATGATGAAGGCAGCTTTTTCACCAATGTACCGACACCACACGAATTACACGCTCATTTAGACGATTATGTCATCGGTCAGAAACACGCTAAAAAAGTGCTTTCGGTCGCCGTTTACAATCATTACAAACGCTTAAGAAGTGCATTGTCAAACCATCAAGCCACTAACGGTGTAGAGCTAGGCAAAAGTAACATTTTATTAATCGGGCCGACCGGTAGCGGTAAAACCTTGTTGGCGGAAACCCTTGCCCGCCGTTTAAACGTGCCTTTTGCAGTGGCTGATGCTACTACCCTTACCCAAGCAGGCTATGTGGGAGAAGATGTCGAAAATGTGATTCAAAAATTATTGATGAAATGCGATTTTGAAGCAGAACAAGCGGAACGAGGCATTGTTTTTATTGATGAAATCGACAAAATCACCCGTAAATCGGAAAGTGCCTCCATTACCCGTGATGTATCGGGTGAAGGCGTTCAACAGGCATTATTGAAACTATTAGAAGGCACGGTGGCGAACATTAACCCACAAGGCGGTCGCAAACACCCGAAAGGCGAAACCATTCCGGTGGACACCTCTAAAATTCTCTTTATTTGCGGCGGTGCTTTTGCCGGTTTAGATAAAATCGTGGAAGCCCGTACCAACACTCAAGGTGGTATCGGTTTTGCTGCAGCATTGAAAAAAGATAAAGATCGCCAAGATTTAACCGAGCTATTCAAACAAGTTGAACCGGAAGATTTAGTCAAATTCGGCTTAATTCCTGAATTAATCGGGCGTTTACCGGTAGTGACTCCGCTGCAAGAGTTGGACGAAGAAGCTCTGATTCAAATCTTAACCGAGCCGAAAAATGCAATCATCAAGCAATATCAAGCCTTATTCGAAATGGAAGGCGTTGAATTGCACTTCACCAAAGACGCATTAATTTCAATTGCCCAAAAAGCGATTAGCCGCAAAACCGGGGCACGCGGGTTACGTTCTATTGTCGAAAACTTACTCCTTGACACAATGTACGATCTCCCAACCCTCAATGCGAAAAAAGTGACCATCGGCAAAGGTTGTGTTGAAAACGGCGATAAGCCGAAGGTGGAGTGACCCACCTCATTATTTATTAAAAGGTGCGTAAAAAAACGCACCTTTTTGATAACTTAGTGAATTTATCGCTCAAATTAATGAGCGATAAAATGAGCGATAAAATGGGCGATAAAATGAAAATCTGGCAAACAAAATCCCTTATCACTTGGCTGCTTTCGCCGCTTTCGTTGCTATTTTGGCTGATTAGTCAAGCTCGCAAGCGGTTGTATTCTCTGAATATTTTGCAATCGTACCGCTCGCCTGTGCCTGTGTTGGTAGTCGGTAATATTTCAGTTGGGGGCAACGGAAAAACGCCAGTGGTGGTTTGGCTGGTAGAGCAATTGCAACAGCGTGGCGTGAAAGTAGGTGTGATTTCCCGAGGCTATGGCGGTAAAGCGAAAACTTTTCCACAATTAGTCACTCAAACCAGCTCGGCGGAAATGGTCGGCGATGAACCTGTGTTGATTGTTCAGCGAACCAATGTGCCTTTGGCTATTTCGCCAAACCGCCAACAAAGCATTGAATTACTATTAAGTCAGTTTGAGCCGGACATCATCATCACCGATGATGGCTTGCAACACTATGCCCTACAGCGAGATATGGAATGGGTGGTGGTTGATGGCGTAAGACGTTTCGGTAACGGCTTTGTGCTGCCGGCAGGCGGATTGCGTGAATTACCAAGCCGTTTAGATTCTGTACAAGCGGTTATTTGCAACGGCGGCACACCGCAAGCTAACGAGCATTTAATGACGCTTGAACCGTCTGATGCAATTAATTTAGTCACCAATCAACGCAAGCCATTAAGCGAATTTACCCAACCCTGTGTGGCGATTGCCGGTATCGGTCACCCACCACGCTTTTTTACGATGTTAGAAAAATTAGGCATTCCGCTTGCCAAAACTCAAGGCTTTGCCGATCATCAAGCCTTTGATAAGGCTCAGCTGGCTCAATTTGCTGATAGCCAAACGCCGTTATTAATGACCGAGAAAGATGCGGTAAAATGCCACGATTTTGCACAGCCAAATTGGTGGTATGTACCGGTTTCTGCAACATTTTCAGAAAAATCGACCGCTTGTTTATTAGCCCCGATTCTACAAAAACTAGGAAAAGAAGATGAACGAAACACTACTCAATAACCTCGTCTGCCCTGTCTCTAATGAAAAATTAGAATGGGACAAAGAGAACAACCGATTAATTAACCCTAAGCTCAAAATTGCTTATCCGATTAAAAACGGCATTCCAGAATTACTGCCGGAAGCCGGAGTGGCATTATAAACTGAATAAATATTAGCAAGCCTGATTAAATCGGGTAAAATAGCAACAATAACCTTGGTTCGTATTAATTTTATAGAGGAACATAAAATGGCAATTTTAGTTACAGGTGGTGCAGGCTACATCGGTTCACATACATTAGTTGAATTATTAAACGAAAATCGTGAAATCGTGGTGTTAGATAATCTTTCTAATTCCTCTGAAGTATCACTTGAGCGTGTGAAGCAGATCACCGGCAAAAGCGTAAAATTCTACCAAGGCGATATTTTAGATCGTGATATTTTACGCAAGATTTTTGCAGAAAATCAGATTGAATCAGTAATTCACTTTGCCGGCTTAAAAGCGGTAGGCGAAAGTGTCAGAGAGCCGCTACGTTACTATCAAAACAATGTAACCGGCTCGATTGTGTTAGTAGAAGAGATGCTAAAAGCCAATGTGAATACTATTGTGTTTAGTTCATCGGCGACCGTTTATGGTGATCCGCAGATTATCCCGATTGTGGAATCTTGCCCTGTCGGTGGTACAACCAACCCTTACGGCACATCTAAATATATGGTTGAACGTATTCTTGAAGATACCGTTAAAGCCTTCCCACAATTAAGTGCGGTGGTATTGCGTTACTTCAACCCGGTGGGGGCTCACGAAAGCGGTTTAATTGGTGAAGATCCGAACGGTATCCCAAATAACTTAATGCCGTTTATCAGCCAAGTGGCAGTAGGCAAATTGCCTCAATTATCAGTGTTTGGTGGCGATTATAATACTCACGATGGCACAGGCGTGCGTGATTATATCCACGTGGTAGATTTAGCTATCGGACACTTAAAAGCCTTAGACAAGCACCAAAATGATGCCGGTTTCCACGTTTACAATTTAGGCACAGGGACAGGTTATTCGGTGTTAGATATGGTAAAAGCCTTTGAAGTCGCAAACGGTATTACCATTCCATACAAAGTGGTAGATCGCCGCCCGGGCGATATTGCCGTTTGCTACTCCGCTCCACAAAAAGCGTTAGAGCAACTTGGTTGGAAAACTGAGCGTGGGCTAGAACAAATGATGAAAGACACTTGGAATTGGCAAAAAAATAACCCGAACGGTTATAAAGGCTAAAGCATAAAGGGAGATAGCATCTCCCTTTATCATTTGAATCTTTTTTAGGTAACGCTAATGAAAAAATCTATTCTGTTAATCTTAAGCTTGTTCTCCGCTTCACTGTTTGCTGATGTTCAGCTTTCCCCACTCCCACTTACCCAAATTGGTAAAGTAAGCCAATTTGACCTTTCAGAACAAGGCGAATTAGTGGTGATTAACCAGCAAAAACAATTATGGAGTGTCACGCAACAAGCTCAAAAACTGGCAGATGGTGTATCCACCGAGATTGAACCTAAAGCTCAATACCAACGAATTGCGTTAGCAGATCAAAACGGGCATTTTATGCTGTGGACGGCTGATAAAATCTATACCTCCAACATTCCCCTTGCCCCGAAAGCTACAATGACCGCCCTTAATTTTGCCACCATTGCCGTAACCAAACAAAACGGACAATTTAAGTTAGCCAGAATTGAAACGCAAGGAAGCCAAGCCACTATCACGGCCACCGCAGAAACCGAGGTGTTACCTGATGCTCACCCTCTGCAAATTGATTTTGATGCCGAAACGTCTAAACAAGGGCATATTGCTGTATTGGCAAAGCCTGATGATACTACCTATCAACACGGTGTGTTAGGCGATGATGTAGAAGCAGGCGAAATTCAATTCCTAGAACGCCATACGATGAAACCCTTAGCAGAAAAACTTACCCAACAAGGGCGAATTTTTGAGGCAAATCGTTTGGCAACTTTAACGGAAAATGGAAAAACCAAACTTATTTCTGTTATCTCTGGCGATGGTAATGGAGCCAGCACTGTTGTGATTGGCGTTAAAGACAGAAAATTATCAATAGAAGCCGAAAGTGAGCCACTGCCGACTAACCGTTGGCAATCGCCATTTAGCTTTAACCAAAAGCTCTATGCAATCCAAATGCCCCATTTAAAAGGCAATTTGGTTGAATACAGCCTCAAAGGAAACCTTTTAACCGAACGTTTTATCACCTCCGGCTTAAGCAACCACCGCTATGGCGATTATGAAACCAATTTAGCCGCTGCAACAGACCATTTTGCGATTATACCGAAAGCCGGCTACCAACAAGTTGTTGTGCTGGATAAAACAGGTCAAATTAGCGAATTACCAACTACTCTACCGGCTGAAATCAAGCAAACTAAAGCCTATGCTAACAAAGCCTATTTATTATTAAAAAATGGGGAAATTTGGGTGGCTGAAGAGAAATAAAACTATAAGGCGGTACAGCTCATTTAGCTATACCGCCTTAATGTTCGATTATGCAGTCGTTAAATCAGGTCTTACCCCTAAAGTGTGGCACATTGCATAAGTGAGTTCACTGCGATTTAAGGTATAGAAGTGGAAATCATTCACCCCTTCACGAGAAAGCACTTTCACCATATCCATTGCAATACTTGCTGCAACTAAGTTTCTGGTGGTTTGATCATCATCTAACCCTTCGTACATTTTGCCCATCCAAGTCGGGATCTTAACATTAGTCACTGCTGCCATCTTTTGCAGCTGCTTAAAGTTTGTTACCGGCAAAATACCCGGCACAATTTCACAATCAATGCCAATCGAAACACAACGGTCACGAAAACGTAAATAGCTCTCTACATCAAAAAAGAATTGCGTAATAACGTGGTTTGCACCCGCATCGATTTTACGTTTCAAGTTAAGTAAATCTGCCTGTGCTGATTTTGCTTCAGGGTGAACTTCAGGGTAGGCAGCCACAGAAATATCAAAATCTGCTACCGATTTTAATAAAGCCACTAAATCTGAGGCGTAAAATAGTGCTTTATCATAACCTTTCGGTATATCGCCACGCAAAGCAACAATTCGGCGAATACCACTATCCCAATAATCTTTGGCAATTACCTTTAATTCTTCCGGTGTTGCATCAATGCCTGTTAAGTGCGGAGCTGATATGATTCCTGTTTTTTCTTGGATCGATTTCACAATACTGTGTGTACGATCTCGCTCACCAGAATTTGCCCCATAAGTTACCGAAACAAATTTCGGTTTTAACGGACTTAGGCGATCAATAGAATCCCACAGTATTGTTTCCATTTTTTCATTCTTAGGCGGGAAAAACTCAAAAGAGACATTAATTTTTCGATCAATATCAGCAATATGCTGATTAAGGGCATCAATTTGGGTTGCATAATTCATAGATAAATTCCTGTTTTTATAATTTAGAAGATTGCTTAAATTCTAACAAACAAAGCTAAAAAAACAACAAAATTAAGGCATTCTATTATGTTAATCCTTCAAATAAATATTAAAAATTTTCATATTTTCGCCTATTATATATTTATTTTATTATTGTATAATTCCTCTAAAAAATAATTCCTAAGGAGATAATAATGAAAAAAAATCTAATTACTACCGCCATTTCTATTGCACTAGCAAGTACAGCTTTTGCACAAAATGAGATGACTCAGCTTGACTCCGTAACAGTCTATTCCGCCTATGCAACCCCGATCAACCAAGACAAAACCGCTTCCAGCGTGACGGTTCTTACTGAAAAAGATTTTTCCGAACGCAATGCCACTTATGTGAGTGATGTGTTAAAGACCGTACCGGGCGTGGCGATTGGGCAACAAGGTGGGCGTGGTACTCTTACTAGCTTATTTTTACGAGGGGCAGAATCTCGCCATACTGCGGTTGTGATTGACGGTGTAAAAGTCAATCCGATTAATATTGGAAATTTCGATTTTGGTGGCTTACCGATTAGCAATATCGAACGTATCGAAATGTTGCGTGGCGAGCAATCCGCCCTTTGGGGAAGCAGTGCTATGGGCGGTGTAGTTTATATCACCACCAAAAGGGGTTTATACAAAGAGAAACCATTCAATGCGGAGGTCGATCTTGGTTTAGGCTCAAATAATACCCGTGATGCCAGCACAACACTTTCCGGATTTCACAACGGTTTCTACTATGCCTTACACGGTGATAGCCATCGTACCAAGGGTATTTCTGCACTGAGCAAAAACACTTTCAGCTATACCACAGAAACAGGCTCAGAAGTGAAAACCGGTGGTGCAAGCGAACGAGATGGCTTTCATCGTGATAACGGATCTTTACGTTTAGGCTATGACGTAGGTAACAAAGGTGTTGAAGTTCTTGCAGCTCAATCTTCCCAAACCGTTCATATTGATGGTTATAATTCAGACATTAGCGGTGAATATTCCCGTACTCGCAATCAAACTTTTAAATTAGGCGGTTATTGGGGAAATGAACAAGAGCTGCTGAAACACCAAGCAAATATCAGCCAATTCAATAGTAAAGCAACGCATTTCGGTTCAAATGCTCGCTACAGCAACGAAAAACAACTTAATGCGAATTATCAATTAGATGTAAACTTTGACCGTGATGGCGAAGTGACACAAGCGGTCAGTTTACTGACAGATTATGCAAAAACACGCTATACCTCTGATAAATATTTGCGTGAAAAAACCTTATCCGAAAAAAGTGCGGCACTAGAATATCGCTTATTTACCGAACAAGATCACAGTTTCTCTATTAGTGGTCGTTATACCGATAATTCACAGTTTAAAGATGCTGTCACTGGGCGTATTTCTGGAGCTTACCGTTTATCACCAAATTTCCGCTTACACGCAAGCCTTGGTAAAGCCATTAAAAATCCAAGCATCACCGATTTATATGGTTGGGACGCAAGCTATGTTGGCAACCCAAATCTCAAAGCAGAAAAAAGCCGTGGTGGCGATCTTGGCTTGCTAATTGAAAGTACGGATAAAAAACACAGCTTGGATGTAACCTACTTTGCTCGAGTAGTAAACGATTTGTTCAGTTCCAAAGGCAATAATTGCCAAATGGTCAGCTCTCCTTGGGGAGATTATCTGCAATGTGCAAATTACCAATCTATCAACTTGGAAGATAAATCTCGTATCAAAGGGGTAGAATTGGCATATCAAGGTAAATGGAGTGAAAAACTCACCAGCTTTGCAAACTACACCTTTACTCGAACCAAAGATAGCGCACAAAAAGAGCTGCTACGCCGACCAAAACACGTTGCAAATGCAGGATTGAACTACCAGATCACTGAGTCATTCGGTTCATCTGCCTCACTCTCTTATGTGGGGAAACGCGTTGATAGCTCATTCCCATCTCGAGTAAAAATGCCTTCATATACCTTGGTGAATTTAGGGGTTAATTATCAGCTCAATAAACAGTTAAACGTTTATGTTAATTTAAATAATCTGTTTAATAAAAAATACGAAAATGTATTGGGCTACGGACAAGATGGGCGCAACATTTACGTTGGCTTAAAAGGTTCATTCTAATCGTAGGGTGCGTTTGCAAACGCACCTTTACCACTTTATTTGATCGTATGGTGCGTTGGCAAACGCACCCTACATTTATGTATAAGATCCTATTTTTATTCTCACTCGTTATTTCTCAAACCGCACAAGCCGAACAATTCGTTTCGCTCAATTTGTGTAGCGACCGCCTGTTGCTGGAACTTGCCGAACCGCATCAAATTCGGGCGATGTCGCCCTATTCCCAAAAGCCGTTGATGATGTTAGATAAACTGAACACGGACAAGCCCACCGTTGAAGCTGAACTCACTGCACTGTTGCCCTATGCAGACAGCACCATTTTGCTGAATGAAACTTTCTACCCACAACTCACTGCACGTCTGAAACAGCTTGGCTTTAAGTTAGTCGCATTAAACGACAGCCCACAAACGCCCGAACAGCTTTTCGCCCTGATTTTACAACTGGGCGAGCTAACCCAAAATCAAGCCAAAGCGGAAAAGCTGGTGGAACGTCTGCGTTTGCAAAAAATTCCGCCAAAACAACCGCTTGCTGAAACTTTAATTCTAAGCGAAACGGGTATGATCGAACCGCATTTTCCGCAATATCAAACGTTGTTGGATCTTCTCGGTCTATCGCCATTAAAAAGCGACCTCACGCCACAGAATTTCTCGCTGGAAAAACTACTGTTAGCCCAACCCAAACAGTTATTGTTCCTCACCGATAACCAAAGCTACAACAACCAAGCCGAACTGCTCAAACACCCTGCATTACAAAAAATATGGCAAAAAATGAGCCAAAATCCACCGCTTGTCCTGTCGATGAAATACACCTATTGTTTCGACCACGGGGTTTGGCAGGGGGTGAAATTGGTAGAGCAACAATTAAGGCACACGGCTACGCCTTAACGACCGACAATTCCAAATTTAGTGCGCTAATAATTTTGCGGATCGTCTCAAAACGGGGCTTACTGCTGGAAAGGCTTTGATACAAACTTTCACGCCCGATCCCTGCTTTTTTCGCTAACTCATTCATTCCTTTCGCTCGTGCCACGGTATTCAATGCTTGAATAAACTCCTCGTCCGTGCCGTCTTTCAATGTTTCCGCCAAATAAAGGGCGATTAGCTCGTCATTGGTGAGGTATTCGGCGGCATCAAAAGGTTGAATGCCAAATTTTTCACGAGTGGCTTGTGGAATCGGGTCATCGTATAATTCGTTCATTCTTTTTCTCCTGTTCTGCCATATGCTGTTTAATTTCTGCCCATAGCATTTTAGCTTTATCAATATCAGCTTGTTGTGTTCCTTTATGTCCGCCATTTAGTAGTATATAAATAATGCTACCTTTTTGCGCATAGTAAAGGCGATAACCTTTGCTGACGTTTAGCCTCATTTCGGAAATTCCTTCTGCGATATATTTGGTATCGCCAAAATTTCCGCTTTCGGCACGTTCAATACGTCTTGCAATGGTCACCACAGCAAGTGGATCTTTTAAATTTTCAAGCCATTGGTCGAAAATTTCAGTGCGTTCAATATGGTACATTCTACCTCCAATCTGTAATGTTTTAAATACAAAACTTAGGCTGATTGAAGGAATATAGCAAAGCCTGTCGTGGGTTACATTCGGCAAACGCTAGTTTTTCGATGGTGATCGCAAAAATAGCGTTTTCAGCTTGACTTTGGCGCTATGGTATAATCTGCACGTTTGATGAGAGAAAAAAGAATGAAGAAATTAAACATTGTGCTTGGAAGTTTGTTGTTGCTGATTGTTACCAGCGCAGCCTTTTACCAACTGAGCGATTTTGCCTTGCTAAAAAATGCCGAAGGCGTGCTAAGCGATCTGCGCTGGCTGGTGCTGGGTGAAATTCGACTGCCCCGTATCGGCTTGGCGGTGCTGACGGGCGCCAGCCTTGCGCTTGCCGGCAATGCGATGCAGGGCGTGTTTCAAAATCCGCTTGCCAGCCCCGGTTTGCTTGGGAGCAGTTCGGGGGCAACGGCGGTGAGCGTGTTTCTGCTCTACTATTTTTCAGCCCCGATGGGCTGGCTACTGTTTGGCGGGGTGGCAGGGGCGTTGGGGGCGTTTTTGCTGGTGTGGCTGATTAGCTTTCGCTACGGCACAACAATGATGATTTTAAGTGGCGTGGCGGTAAACGTGTTGCTCGGGGCGGGGGTGACTTTACTGCTTTCCAATGCCGAAAGCCCGTGGGCGTTGGCGGAACTCTACCGCTGGTTACAAGGCTCATTAGTCTGGGCAACCGCAGAGGCAGTATATTGGGCGTTACCCTTGATCTTGCTCGGCATTGTCTGCCTCTATCGGGAACGGCGTTATCTCGACCTGCTCACCTTCGGCGAAGAGACCGCTGCAACAATGGGCATCAACCTGCAACGCAGTTTTTTTACCGTTAGCGTTGGCGTGGCGTTGTTGGTCGGGGCAACTATTCCACAAACCGGCACTATCGGCTTTATCGGCTTGATCGCTCCTCATCTTGCCCGTATTTGGCTGAAAAAACCGCCGTCTCAGCTTTACCTCACCTCCGCGTTAATTGGGGCGTTGTTACTGCTGATTGCAGATCTGGCGGTGCAATATGTGCCGTTTTTTGCCCGAATTTACATCGGCACGCTGACGGCGATTTTGGGCGTACCTTTTCTGATTTGGATTTTACTCACCCAGCAACGGAGATTGGCACAATGATAAAAATTGAAAACCTCACCCTTGCCCACGGTATTCAACGCCTCTCTTGCCATCTGCCAAAAGGCAAATTGATCGGCATTATGGGCGCAAACGGGGCAGGGAAATCCTCGTTGCTCAAAGCGATTGCCGGTATTTTGCGCCCGACAAGCGGTGAAATTTGGCTGGAAAATTGCAAACTGCACGCCCTTTCCGCCGTTGAACGGAGCCGACAATTTGCCTACCTCGCCCAACAGCTCAACGTGGCGTGGCAACTTTCGGTGTATGATGTGATTGCACTCGGCTTGACCGCACCGCTTCCGCCTGAACAAGAGCGTCAAAAGGTGCGTTCGGTTGCCGAACAGTTGGCGATTTCTCACCTGTTGGATAACACTTATCAACAGCTTTCCGGCGGTGAACAGACCCGAGTGCAACTCGCCCGTTGCTTGATGAAACAAGCCCCGATCTTGCTTGCCGATGAACCGATTGCCGCCCTCGACCCCTACTACCAAATCGACATTATGCAGCAGCTCAAAGCCCTCACGCCAGCGCAGACCTGCGTGGTAGTCATTCATCACTTGCCCCTTGCCTACCGGTTTTGTGATGAAATCATTCTGCTTAAAAACGGCAATTTACTCGCCAGTGGCAACACACAAGCGGTCTTAAATGCCGAAAATATTGCAACAGCGTTTGGGGTAAAAGCTGAAATGGATTGGGGGAAAAGGGAAATGTGGGGGATTGAGAAATTGGAAGTATAGTTCCAGTTTTGGTGATTTATTGTTAAATTGGAAGTGTACTTCCAATTTTAGGGAAATTTACTTGGCAGAGATTCTTTCAGTTTCATTAAAATTAAATCCCATTCCGACACAACATTTACCTCAACAGATTGTTTAACCGATTTTGAGTGAGGTGGAGAGGGAGTTGGTTGTAGTAAATGGATAGAGGGGAACAAGCGGTCAGTTTTGCGGGGAAATTTGCAAAGTTTTGGGAGTAGAGAATTTGTTTATCATTAAATTGACATTTACAAACAGCTTTATCTAAACTTGTAATCAGGCTCAAACTGGAATAGAACTTTTGGAGACAAAAATGAATACTCAATTAAATAGTCTAGAGCAATACTTTGAACAAGCTTGTGGACAACATCCACAACTACAATATCTTCGGTCACAATGGGGCTTTGATAAAGAGCTAATTAGTAAAGCTCTCCAAAATGTAGGACATATTTTCCCACACTATAGTCGTCATGATGTATCACACTCAAAGCAGATTATTATCAATATTGAACGATTATTAGGAGATAAAATTCAATATTTGACAGCCACAGATATGTGGCTGATACTTGAGGCAGCATATTCACATGATATAGGAATGGTCATCACTCAAAAACAAATTGAAGATATGAATTCCACTGCATTCAATGATTTTGTTCAGAAATTAGCGTTAGATGAAAAAAATGAATTATCTTCTTTTGCAAAAAAATGGGTAAAAGATGAAGCAGTTTTACCACAAAAAGCAAAAGCACATGACTTTTTTCATCAATATATCCAGCTATTAGCAGAATGGTATCGTCGTAAACACCCTATAAATTCAGCAAATATTGTTATAAATCCACGGGAAGAAATAGGATTAGACTCCTCAAGAAATGAGCTTATTCCAAAACGTTTGTTTAATATTTTATCTAAAATTTGTAAAGCTCACGGAGATAGCTTTGAGCAAATGATAAAGGAGCTTCCTAAAGCAGAGGCTGGATTAGGAACGGAAGATTGCCACCCATTATATGTTGCATGTCTGCTTAGAATGGGGGATTTACTTGATATTGATGATAACCGATTCTGCCCAGTTATGATGGCAATGTGCAGTCATAATTTACCTTCATTAAGCCAAGCCCATAGAGATAAACATCTTTCAGTTCAACACTTCCGTTTAGATTCGGAACGAATTGAAGTTGAATGTGCCTGCCCAAATCCAGAATCCTATGAAGCAGCATTTGATTGGTTCGAATGGTTGAAAATCGAATACCATAATCAGACTCAGCATTGGGATCAAATTGTACCTAGCAAACAACTCGGTAGACTCCCAACCTTGATGAATCCAAAGGTAACTATTCAACAACCATATATTATTATTGATGAAGGAAAAAAACCATTTTTTCAGATCAATAAAGAAAGTATGCTACATCTTATAAGAGGAACTGGGTTATATAGTTCCCGATTTGATAGTATACGTGAGATTTTACAAAATGCCGTTGATTCTACATTATACCGAATCTGGATTGATCATAAAAATAGATACGATTTTTATGAGTTGTCTCCTATTGATAAAAGATATTTAGAACTGGTAAATAAATATAAAGTAGATGTTTCTTTTGAACCCGAAGATATAAATGGTGATATATGGGTTTTAAATGTTAGAGATAATGGAATTGGAATAAGTTTAAATGACCTTCGGTATATGCTAAATGTTGGTAGCACAAAGTATAATGATGAAAAGCAGAAAAGACTAAGTGAAATGCCAATGTGGTTTAGACCTTCTGGGGCTTTTGGTATCGGTTTACAAAGTGCATTCTTACTTGCAGATGAGTTTTATATTACTAGTTATTCTATTATAGATAAAAAATATTTGAAAATTCATTTTCATAAACATAAAGGGGTTACTATTGAAGAACTTAATCATAGTGATGATATTCATTATGGCTGTAATTTTAATGTTAAGATTAAGGTCGAAAAGAACCCTCAAAGATATACTTACTCTCTTGAAAATGATATGTGGAAAGAGATTGCTAATGGGTTAAAAGAATATGATATAACTAGCTCTGGTTTTAGATTAGATTTCATAGAAGTTAACACAATTATTGGAAAAATAATGGAGTTTAATATTAATTCCCCAGTAAAAGTTAATGTAAAAAAGTATGGATTAAACATTACACACAATAAAGATGATTTCTATTTTTATGAAAATATAATCTTATCTAATTTATCATTTGGAGATTTTAACGGAAGAGTAAACTCTTTTTTTAGAGGGCAGAGATTTTCTGATTTATCATTATCTGTTCCAGGACTACATTGTAATGTAGATGTTTACTCGGAAACTTCAGATAAATTCCTTACTTATAATCGTGAAAAAATCTTACCAGAGGTAAGAGAGGTTATACGTGAAAAGGTATATAATGTTATTTGCAAATATATATCTGACAAAATTGACTGTATCCCTGAGCCCGAGAAGCCATTTGCAGCGTTAAGTTATTTTTTATTATCTAAAAAAGCAGAAAATAAATTTTCTGAACTTATTGGAAGAATAAAAATTAATAAATCATCTACTCTGGAAAAACTTATAAATGATATAGTTGTTCATAAGAAAAAAATAGTTTTTATTGATCGAGATTATGACAAAAAATTTCAAAATAAACAAACAATTAAGAATGCTACTAAAAAATTCATATTAAGTTACCTTTTATGGTATATCACAAAAAAGGATATGTTTTATAGTATTCATAAAGAAATACATAAGAAAGATTCTTATGGTAATCATGTTGAAAAATTTATATATACATTTGAAGATGATGATGCTTTTCCAATATCTAATGATTACTTTTTAACTATTATTAGAAATAAGATTTCACATAATGATAGAGGTTGCAGGCTATTTTTTCCAGCATGGGGGAAATTTAGAGAGCTATCTATAAGAGATGATAGATTTTCTTATGGTGATTTTTTTCATTATATTTCATATTCTACAGATTATATGATATTACCAATAGATTTCAGGTTTGAGATGAATGAACAAAGATTCTTTGATGATTCTGAAAATCTAGTCACTTGGATATATAACAACAAGAAACAGGAAAATGTTAGTTTCGAAAAAATAAAGGAGTTACTTCAGGAGTTAATTATAGAACTGAAGGAAATATTATCTATTAGTGCCTATAAGTAATAAAATAAATGGCGGGTTAAAACCCGCCACTACATTAAATATTTTCAGCCTGCGACTTCACATCCTGTTTCATCGCCACACTTAACCACTTCCTAGCCGTAACCTCGTCCCAGCCTTTGCGTTTGGCGTAATCCAACACTTGGTCTTCGTCAATTTTCCCTAACGTGAAGTAGTTGCTAGCAGGGTGGGTGAAGTACCAGCCGCAGACGGAGGCAGCAGGCCACATCGCATAGCTTTCGGTGAGTTTCATACCGATCCGTTGCTCGACTTCGAGTAAATCCCAGATGATCTGTTTTTCGGTATGCTCAGGGCAGCTTGGGTAGCCCGGGGCTGGGCGGATTCCTCGGTAGTTTTCACGGATCAAGCGGTCATTATCGAAGGTTTCTTCGCTATATCCCCATACTTTGGTACGCAGTTCAAAATGTAGGTATTCCGCCATTGCCTCTGCCAAACGGTCGCCAACGGCTTGGAGCAGAATGGCGTTGTAGTCATCGCCTGCTGCTTTGTAGCCTTCGACTAAATCGTGTTCTTCAATGCCGGCACAAACGGCGAACATACCAAACCAGTCTTGCTGTCCGCTTTCTCGGTCGGCGATGAAGTCGCTTAAACAGAGGTTGTACGGGCTTTTGCTGTTTTTGCCTCGTTCGGATTGTTGGCGGAGGTGGTAGGATTTGCCGATACAAGCGGTGCGATCTTCATTTAAAATTGCAATATCATCGCCCTCACGCACTGCAGGGAAAATGCCCATAATCCCACTTGGGTTGAGCTTGCCGTTTTGCTCAAATTCGTCCAGTACCCGTTGGGCATCGTTATAGACACGGCGTGCCTCTTCACCGCCTTCCGGATAATCAAAGGCATCAGGATAACCGCCCATCAAGCCCCAGAGCATAAAGAATGGCGACCAGTCGATAAATTTGCGCAGGGTGGCAATCGGCACATTTTTGTATTCGATAATGCCGGTCTGTTTTGGCGTTGGCGGCACATAATCCGCCCATTCGCCACTAAATCCGTCAAAACGATTGGCTCGAGCCTCCTCAATGGATAAACCGTTGCGAAGTGGCTTGCGAACGGCAAATTTACGCTGAATTTCTTCGTATTCGGCTTTGGTTTTTTCCCAAAATTCCGCTTTTGCCTCAGGGTTCATCAAGGTCGCACAGACGGTGACGCAACGTGAAGCGTTAGCAGTATAGACTACGGGATAGTCATATTTCGGATAGAGTTTGATCGCCGTATGCTCTTTTGAGGTGGTTGCTCCGCCAATCAGTACAGGAATATCGAGCTTCAAGCGGTTCATTTCACCTAAAAAATACTCCATTTCGTCCAGCGATGGGGTAATTAGTCCGCTTAACCCAATGAGATCGGCTTTTTCTCGAATAGCGGTTTCGATAATGACATCGGCAGGCACCATCACACCTAAGTCGATCACTTCAAAGTTGTTACATTGCAACACCACGCTAACGATGTTTTTGCCGATGTCGTGTACATCACCTTTCACGGTGGCGATCACCATTTTGCCGTTGCTCGATCCTTTCTGCTTGGTGGCGTTGATGTACGGCTCTAAATAGGCAACGGACTGTTTCATTACCCGAGCCGATTTCACCACTTGCGGCAGGAACATTTTACCGTCCCCGAACAGGTCGCCCACCACGTCCATCCCCGCCATGAGCGGCCCTTCAATCACTTCCAGCGGCGAGGCAAATTGCTGGCGAGCCTCTTCGGTATCTTCAATAATGTAGGTGGTAATGCCTTTTACGAGGGCGTGTTTTAAACGCTCTGCCACAGGTAAGTTTCGCCATTCGGCGGCACTTTCATCGGCACTTTCTACTTTTACGCCTCGATATTTTTCGGAAATTTCCAACAGGCGGTCAGTGGCGTCATTACGGCGGTTCAGCACCGCATCTTCAATCGCCTCTCGCAGTTCAGGGTCGAGGTCATCATAAATCGCCAACTGCCCTGCGTTCACGATCCCCATATCCATTCCGGCTTTGATCGCATAGTAGAGGAACACCGCGTGAATAGCTTCCCGCACCACATTGTTGCCACGGAAAGAGAAGGAGACATTCGACACCCCGCCGGAAATTTTGGCGTGTGGCAAGTCTCGTTTAATCCGCTCACAGGCTTGGATAAAATCCACGCCGTAGTTATTGTGTTCTTCAATACCGGTGGCAATCGCAAAAATGTTCGGGTCGAAAATAATATCTTCTGGTGGGAAATCGAGCTGATCGACCAAAATCCGATAGGCTCGGGTACAGATTTCTACCTTGCGTTCTTCGGTATCCGCTTGCCCGACTTCATCAAACGCCATCACCACCACCGCAGCCCCATATCGGCGGCAGAGTTTGGCTTGGTGAATAAATTTCTCTTCGCCCTCTTTCAAGGAAATTGAGTTCACAATCGGCTTGCCTTGTACGGTTTGCAAGCCCGCCTCAATCACCTCCCATTTCGAGGAGTCAATCATAATCGGCACTTTTGCCGCCTCAGGTTCGGTAGCAAGAATGTTGAGGAAACGGGTCATACATTTTTTGGAATCGAGCAACGCCTCGTCCATATTCACGTCAATCACCTGCGCCCCGTTTTCCACTTGGCTGATGGCAATTTCAATCGCTTCCGCAAATTTTTCTTCTTTAATCAGCTTCTTAAATTTTGCCGAACCGGTGACGTTATTGCGTTCGCCCACATTCACAAACAGCGAATTATCGTCAATCGTCAGCGGTTCTAAGCCCGACAAACGCATAGCGGTTGGAATTTCAGGTAATTTACGGGGAGCAACGCCTTTGGTTGCTTCGGCAAAGGCTTGGATATGCTCCGGCGTGGTGCCACAACAGCCGCCGACAATGTTCAGCCAGCCGAGTTCCGCCCACTCTTTGATGTACGTTGCCATCTCTTCCGCCCCTAAATCGTACCCACCAAAGGCGTTTGGCAAGCCGGCATTCGGGTGAACCGAAACAAAAGTCTCGCTGATTTTCGACATCATCTCCACATAAGGGCGGAGTTCCTTCGGCCCGAGCGCACAGTTCAAGCCGAACGTCAGCGGTTTGGCGTGGCGGAGCGAGTTATAAAACGCCTCAGTGGTCTGCCCCGATAGCGTTCGCCCTGAGGCATCGGTAATCGTGCCGGAGATCATAATCGGCAACTTCACGCCCAGCTCATCAAATACCGTTTCAATCGCAAACACGGCAGCTTTGGCGTTCAGGGTATCGAAAATGGTCTCGATCATAATCAGATCCGCTCCACCTTCAATCAAACCACGGGTTGCCTCGGCATAGGCTTCCACCAGTTGTATAAAGGTAATATTACGGAAACCGGGGTCGTTTACATCAGGGGAAATCGAACAAGTACGGTTGGTCGGCCCCAGAATACCGGCAACAAAACGAGGTTTTTCAGGGGTGGAGAATTTATCGGCGGCAAGACGGGCAAGTTTTGCCCCCACAAGATTCAGCTCATAAGCAATACTTTCAAGTTCATAATCTGCTTGAGCAATGGTCGTCGCACTAAAGGTATTAGTTTCGATAATATCCGCACCGGCGGCTAAATATTTCTCGTGAATAGCAGAAATCAGGAGTGGCTGGGTGAGTGTGAGTAGGTCGTTATTGCCTTTAAGATCGATGGTACTGTTTTTAAAACGTTCACCTCGGAAATCAGGTTCGGTTAGTTTATATTTTTGGATCATCGTTCCCATCGCACCGTCTAAGATAAGAATGCGTTCGGTAAGGGCATTTTGAAGTAATTCGGTTCTATGCTGCGTGTTCATACTCTGCTTCCAGTTTTTTAGTTTGATTAAAAGGAATAATAGAAATATGTCGCAAGGCTGTCAAACCTTATCTGTGAAGAAATTGAAAGGGTTAGAGTCGCCTTTAAAATTATGCTATATTGGCTCAGTTCTCCCCTTTTTATTTTGTAAAATTTAGGAAAAATATGACCGCTTGTCACGCCCCCAAACACTCTATCTGGCAGCAGATTTTTACTAAAAATATGCTGCTTTGTTTTTACACCGGTTTTTGTTCCGGCTTGCCGTTGTTTGTGTTAATTCAGCTAATGCCGGCTTGGCTAACCAGTGCCAATTTAGACATTAAAACTATTGCTGCCTTTACCCTGACCTCGTTGCCCTACACGTGGAAATTCCTGTGGGCTGCATTGTTGGATCGCTACTTCCCCCCTTTTTTAGGCAGACGCAGAAGCTGGATTTTTATTTCACAAATCGGGCTATTGGTGATTTTAGCCGGCTTCGGCTTGTTCGACCCTGTGCAAGATATCTCAATTATTGTTACCCTTTCCGTGCTGTTAGCTTTTCTTTCCGCCACGCAAGACATTGTGGTGGATGCCTTTCGGCGTGAAATTTTATCGGATAACGAGCTGGGTTTAGGTAATTCTATTCACGTTAATGCTTATCGCATTGCAGGGTTGATTCCGGGTGGGCTTTCATTATTTTTAGCCGACCACTATGCCTGGGATACGGTGTTTCTGATTACCGCTGCTTTTTTAGTGCCTTGCTTATTCGTTACGCTAATCGCTGCCGAGCCGAATCATAAGCCAATCGACCGTTCTAAGCCGTTTTATATGGCGTTTGTCGATCCGTTCAAAGAGTTTTTCACCCGCAAAGGCGTGGCTGGGGCGATTGGGCTGATTCTGTTTATCTTCCTGTATAAATTAGGCGATTCCCTTGCCACCACGCTACAAACCAAATTTATTTTGGATATAGGTTTTACTAAATCGCACATTGCCGGCATTGTGAAAATGACTTCACTTTGGTGCAGCATTGGTGGAGGCATTATTGGTGGCGTGGCAATGTTGAAATTGGGCGTTAACCGAGCCTTATGGCTGTTCGGATTTGTACAATTAATTACTATTTTAGGCTTCGCTTACCTTGCCAGTTTTGGGCATTTTCCTACCGAGAGTATCGGTGCAACAGAGCTGTGGAAACTTGGCTTAGTGATGGCAGGCGAATATTTGGGCGTTGGGCTGGGCACTGCCGCTTTTGTTGCTTTTATGGCTCGTGAAACCAACCCGGCTTATACCGCAATGCAACTGGCGATTTTCACCAGTCTGTCTGCTCTACCAAGCAAAATGCTCGGGGCTTACACCGGGCATTTAGTCGAAATGATGGGGTATTACCAATTCTTTTGGCTCTGCTTTTTTGTCGGTATTCCCGGTATGCTGATGTTGTTTAAGGTTGCTCCTTGGGGACAAGCTGAATAGCTATTCATAAAAATAAGATTTTTTATTAAATATCCGACCACTTATAACCGATTGAATTACCTAGTAATTTAGTCGGTTATTTTTTATTTATCCTAAAATTTACCCTCACCTAAAACTAAATGATATTGACTTTCATTTATAACAAAAATATATTTAGCACCGTTTTCATAATAGATTTTCATCTACTCATTTTCATTTTGATTGATTTGGTGGGGTAATCCCACCTTTTTTATGCTCTTAAAACACAACACTATGATTCAAATAAATTCCATTAGCTACTCTGTTGAACAAAACCGTAAACTGCTAAGCAATATTTCCCTCAATTTAAGCAAGGGGCGTTTATATGGCGTAATAGGCCATAACGGCTCGGGTAAATCAACGTTAATGCGTTTACTAAGCGGAGATATAACGCCTACCAGCGGTTCAATTTTAGTCGATGGATTACCACTTCATCAGCTTTCTACCAAAGAAGCGGCAAAACATATTGCCTATTTACCACAACGTTTACCTGAAGCGGCGGATTTCTTAGTGCAGGAACTGGTTGCTTTAGGGCGATTTCCATATCAAAAATGGCTACAAAAACCAACAGAATTTGATGTTCAAATTGTTGAGCAAGCAATGGAAAGCACCTCCGTTACTCAGTTTGCTAAACAGCCTGTAAATAGTCTATCAGGCGGAGAAAAACAACGAGTTTGGCTTGCTATGTGCTTAGCCCAACAAACACCCTATTTACTGCTAGATGAGCCATTGGCTGCCCTTGATATTGTCTATCAAGTTGAAGTAATGCAGCTTATTCGCAAGCTAGTGAATGAACAAGGTCTAACTGTCATTATCATTATTCACGATATTAATCTTGCCTCCCAATTTTGTGATGAAATTATTGCGTTAAAGCAAGGCGAACTCTGTATTCAAGGTTCTGTTGATGAAATTATGCAAGAACAGAAATTACTTGAGATCTTCGGGCTAAAACTGCACTTGTTTAACCATCCTGCAGGCTTACATAAAGTGGCGGTATTATGATGTTTAGGCAATACAAGCGGTTCATTTTTCTCTTTATTTTGCAAATTTCTACCGTATTTGCTCAACCTAATATTTTTACACCAGATTGGTCTATTGCCTCTGCCCTTACTGAAATGGGAAATCCGCCCATTGCGATGGGGGATAAGCGAATTTATCCGCTATGGTCGCACCGCCCTATTCAGCCTAATAGCGTGTTAGATATTGGAGCGCGTTATCAGCCTAATCGCGAATTATTAGCACAGCTTCCTGTTGAATTGGTGCTATCAAACTTTTTCTACGCTCACTTGGCTTCTGTTTACCCGAAAGAAATTCCACAAATAGACGTGCTATTTGATGGTGGCAATACTGAACCTCAGCAACATTGGCATACTTACCAAAAAGCCACTCGTATGATCGGAACAGCGATTAAAAACCCTAATGCGGCAGAAGCATATTTAACGAAAACTGAACAAACGTTGGCTCAATGGGGGAAAGAAATCCTTAACAGTAATCCAGATATTGATTACTACTCTGTTGTTCAATTTGGCTCTCCGAGAGAGTTACGCATATATGCGTCTAATTCAATGTTCCGTGTAGCCTTTGATTTGATGGGCTTAAAACAAGCTGATTTAGGTGTGGGAGATCGCTGGGGAAATAAACTTATTCCTGTGAGTGATTTAGCTAAATTACCCGAACGCACCTGTTTAATTGTCATCTCACCTTTTTCTAAAATGACGCAAGCAGATTTAGAAAATAGCTACATTTGGCAACGTTTAGGATTTGGTAAAAACCGTTGTATGAAAGTATTACCGCCTGTTTGGCTCTTTGGTGGGGCTGATTCCATCTCGCACTTTGCTGAGTTTTTACACAATGCAATGACACAAGGAGAAAAAGAGTAATGAAATCATCATTCTTATTGATTGGCTGTATTCTTTTATCCTTAGTAACAGCTGTTATCCGTTTAAATATGGTCTGGGAGTGGGAATGGCAGTTACTACTCATAAATGTTGATTTATTGCCGATTAATCAAGCTGCGGTAAAAGCAGCTCTTTTACCTGAAATGACAACGTCATTTTTAGCAGGCGGTTTATTGGCTATAGCCAGCAGTGGCTTACAACATATTGTCAGAAATAATTTAGCGTCAGATAGCACACTTGCCGTCAGTAGCGGGGCTCAACTTGCATTGATGATTGCGGTTATCTTTTTCCCAGCCGCCGAGCTTTTTTCTAGTTTCTGGATTGCGTTACTTGGCTCTTTAGCTGCTATCGTACTGGTTTTATTTATTGCTAAAGCCTCTAAGCTCAATCCCCTTACCCTTATTTTAGGGGGATTGATTGTTAATATTTTGTTTGGAGCTATTGCCTCTTTACTGACCCTTTTCTACTTTGATTTTTTATTTGGCGTGATGGTTTGGGGAAGTGGCTCACTTTTACAAGATGGTTGGGCAACTTCTATTACCTTAGCGATAACGGTAGTAGTTGCATTTTTTATCTTTGTCTTACTCTTTCGTCCACTCACAATTTTAAGTTTAGATGATGAACAAGCTCGCCGCTTAGGCGCGCCTGTTAATTTACTACGCTACTTAGTTATTTTTGTTTGTGCCGCCATTACAGCATTGGTTGTAAGCAAAGTAGGTGTGATTGGCTTTATTGGATTTGCAGGTGCAAGTTTGGCCCATTTTGCCAAAATACGACATTTATTACTTCGCCTCTTGATTGCTTTTCTAGCGGGCGGATTTTTACTCTTTTTTACCAATAATCTCATCGGCATTGTTGGCAGAATTTACGACACTCTACTACCTGTTGGTGCATTTACCGCAACACTAGGCGCACCATTATTAATTTTCTTGGTATTACGCCAACGTAAAGCACAATTTGAAGCAAGCAATACAGCATACTTCCCCGTTAAACGCCTCAATTCGTGGAAACTGCCAATATTGTTGTTATGCGCTGGAGTTATCCTATTTTGTCTATTACAAATCATTGCTCCAACAATGAATGGCTGGGCTATTAGCATTGATGAAAACCTGATGAGTTCCTACCGCTTGCCTCGTAGTCTAAGTGCGATAGCAACAGGGGCAATGCTTGCGGTAAGTGGTAGCCTATTACAAATCTTAACGAGAAACCCAATGGCAAGCCCTGAAGTATTAGGTGTGAGTTCAGGGGCAACTATTGCTGCAGTACTGTCATTCTTACTTTTCCCAACATTATCTAGCATTGGCTTCTTGTTATTTGGTGTATTAGGGAGTTTGACTGTTCTCGCTCTTATTATGTGGCTCTCTCGTAAATTACAACCATCAGCGTTAATGATTACAGGTGTTGCTATTGGAGCTTTAGTCAGTGGCTTAATGGCTATTATTCAACTAAGCGGCAGCCCTCGTTTAACGGCAGTTATTAGTTGGCTGTCTGGCTCAACCTATTACGCTAATCCGAATACAGTTTGGATTTTATTATCTGTTGCAATCCTACTTATCAGTGCCACTTTACTGTTTATCAAACCTTTACGTTTGATCTCACTTGGCGAGACCGTTTCTTACCATTTAGGGTTAGAGGTTAAAAAAGTACAAATGATTGTATTACTTTTAATTGCCCTAATGAGTGCCGCCTCTACACTTGCGGTAGGGCCAATGAGCTTCATTGGGCTAATGACCCCTCATTTAGCTAAAAATTTAGGTGCAATTACACCGGAGAAACAGATCCCTATATCGGCATTATTAGGGGCAATGCTAATGCTCATTGCCGATTGGCTCGGGCGTTATCTAATTTTCCCTTATGAGATTGGGGCAGGCATTATTGCCTCTATTCTCGGGGGTATCTATTTCTTACTGTTACTCAAACAACATAAATAATTTTTTATTCATTACTTAGGAGAAATTATGAACACGCTATCTAAAGCGATAAAACTTGCCTTATACAGTTCTGGTATAGGGATTATCTCAACAGCTTACGCTGAAACAGTTACTCATCTTGATACCGTAGAAGTAAGTGCCGAAACGCCAAATGCCTCATCGGAAGAAACTGGACGTTATGCACAGAAAAAAGCCAAAGGCTCTAATGGAATGGCATTGAGTGCGAAAGACACGCCACAAAGCGTAACGGCTGTAACGCATCAACAAATCAGAGATCAAAATCTTAATACGATTGCCAAAGCACTTGAAGCAACTCACGGTGTTTCTGTTTCTTTACTTGACAGAGGACGCTATTCTTTCAGTGCTCGTGGTTTTGGGATTGATAAAGTCAAGGTAGATGGTATGGATCTCAAAGTAAATAACCAATGGACAACGGGCGAAAATACAGGCAACAGCGTGTTATACGACCGAGTAGAAGTTGTGCGTGGTGCTACAGGCTTAACTACTGGGGCAGGCGATCCTTCTGCAAGTGTTAATCTTGTTCGTAAACGAGCCAATAGCATTTCCCGTTATACTATTTTAGAAGCTGGAATCGGGCGTTATGCTGATTTCAATACAATGATTGACCATAGCCAAGCATTGAATAATTCAGGATCAGTAAGAGGCCGCTTTATTGCAGAGCATAAAAACGGTAATACGTTCATTAAAAATGAAAAAGAACGTTACACCACGCTTTATGGCAATATTGAAGCAGACTTAACTGACACTACCAAACTTGGGTTAGGTGTAAGCTATCAAAAAGAAAAACGTGATGCAGCACTTTGGGGTGGTTTACCCGCATTCTATAGCGATGGTGGTGAAACTAACTGGAGCAGAAGCAAAAATGCCAGTCCGGAATGGGCTTACTGGGATAATGAATCCGTAAACTATTTTGCCGATATTACACAAAAACTAGGCGAAAAATGGGAACTTGCATTAAAAGGCAATTACCGTGTAGGCAAACATAATTCAGAACTTTTCTATTTCAGCGGCTCATCACTTAATCGCCAAGATGGATTAGGTTGGTCGCCTTGGCCGGGTAAATTTAAAAATGATAATACACAATCTAATGTGCAGCTTGATCTTACCGGTTCATTCTCTGCTTGGGGATTAGAACACGATGCGGCAATCGGTATTCAATACAATCGAGCACATCGTAATTCCTACGCTGCCGATAACAGCACCTTTGACGGAGCTTTCGACTTTAATAATTGGAATGGCATTTATGCTAGACCAAACTGGGGAAGTATGTCTGAAAAATACTACCAAAACTTAAAAGAGTTCGGGGTGTATGTTTCTACCCGTTTACGTCTTACAGATAGACTTTCTATGCTTCTAGGTTCTCGTATTTCATCGTACCGCACAGAAGGCACTTTCTATGGTTCAACACAAAACTTCCACGCTAACGATGTTTGGACACCTTATGCAGGATTAACCTTTGATATTAATCCACAAAATACCGTTTATGTAAGTTATACCGATATTTTCAAACCACAAAGTCAAGTGGACATCAATAACAAACTACTCTCTCCTGTTACGGGCGAAACCTACGAAGCAGGTTGGAAAGGGAGTTATTTCAATGACAACTTGCAAACTCAAATTAGCGTATTTGAAACAAGACAAGATAATCTAGCTCAATCTGCCGGTATTAACCCTAATACATTATTAGCCTACTACACAGCCTCTAAAGGTGCGAAAGTTCGAGGCTTTGAAGTAGAAGCATCTGGAAATGTAACTGAAAAATTAAAACTCAGTGCAGGATATACTCAGTGGAAAGGCGATGATGCTTCAGGTAACCCAATTAACACAACTCAACCACGCAAACAATTTAAATTCTTTGCAACTTACGATATGAACCGTTTAGTGCAAGGTTTAACGGTAGGAGCAGGTGTAAACTGGCAAAGCAGAATTTATACCAAACACGCTACTTATGGCGAATATGGTCAAAAAGCTTACACTTTAGTGAATTTGATGGCTCGTTATCAATTTAATGACAACTTCTCAGCACAGCTTAACATTGATAACTTATTCGATAAAAAATATCGTAACGCCCTCAGCTTTAGCCAATATAGCTACGGTGAGCCATTCTATACACGCTTAAATTTACGCTATGAATTCTAATTCCGTATAACAAGCGGTCAAAAAATTAAAAAAATTTGCAATTTTAGGCAGTAATCGGTAAGGTTACTGCCTAAGTAATTTTATTATTTTTAGTTTAATTGAGGTTTACAAATGAAAGTGATTTTATTAGGTGCACCGGGTGCGGGTAAAGGTACGCAAGCTCAGTTTATTATGAATAAATTCGGTATTCCGCAAATTTCAACCGGTGATATGTTCCGTGCGGCAATTAAAGAAGGCACTGAACTTGGCAAACAAGCAAAAGCATTGATGGACGAAGGCAAGTTAGTGCCTGATGAATTAACAGTCGCCTTAGTAAAAGATCGTATTGCTCAACCGGATTGTGCGAACGGCTTCTTATTAGACGGTTTCCCACGCACCATTCCACAAGCGGATGCGTTAAAAGAGTCAGGTGTAAAAATTGATTTAGTGTTAGAGTTTGATGTAGCTGATGAAGTCATTGTTGAGCGTATGAGTGGTCGTCGTGTTCACCAACCTTCAGGGCGTACTTACCACGTGGTGTACAATCCACCGAAAGTGGAAGGCAAAGATGATGTGACTGGTGAGGATTTAATTATCCGCCAAGATGACAAACCTGAAACGGTATTAGAGCGTTTAGCGATTTACCATAAACAAACCAAACCGTTAATCGCCTACTACACCACAGAAGCAGAAGCCGGCAACACTCGTTATGAGCGTTTAGATGGAACAAAACCAGTGGAAGAAGTAAGTGCTGAGTTAGCGAAAATTTTATCTTAAATGGATTATTAAAATGAACAAGCGGTAATATTTTTCGAGAATATTACCGCTTGTTATTTGGCTTAAACACAATATTTGGTGAGCATTAAGATATCATCATAAATTGGTGAAATGAACACTTCCGGATTTTCAATCTTCATCTCCTTTGGTTTTTCTTCTAGCTTTTCTGGCTCTTTCTTATCTTTATTCTCTACCGGTTGAGTCGCTTCATTTGCCACGCTGGATTGGGTCTTATCTACCTCTAGGGTTTCTGTTTTGTTTGATTCTTGCTCTACAGCTTGAGACTCTTTCATCTCCTTAGAAACCTCAGTATTGGCAATAGGTTCTTGTGCTTTCACTTCCGCTGATTTTTCCTCAGCTTGTGATTCTATATTTTTTGACTCAATTCTTGGCTTATAAGAGGGATCAAGTAATTGATGGCTAATATCCATTTTCGGATCAAGCCAAATTGCTACAATGGCATCATTGAAAGCTTTATTAAACACATCAGAGACTACTTTATCATTTAAAATAAAATAACCTCTATCTTCTAATGCAATATAGTGCAATGTATCTTCAGGCTTAATATCTGGGAAAGTTTTTCTCAGGTGGGTAATAACCTCATCTAGCTCTTTTTCAGGTAGCTTAATGCCTAAATTATTCCAAGTTCTTGCTAAAGAAACCGCAAAATCACGTCCCTCCCACGGTTTTTTATATTGTAGAGTAAGCATTAAAGGACGTGTACCTTCTACATAGGTACCACTCTCAGTAAAAAGCGTAATATGGTAAATATTAAATGGCCCCCACGTATAATTCACATCATTAATTTTTGTCCAATTTGCATTTGCTGTTGATAAAAATAGAGAAAACAACAGCAAAAAGACCACTTTATAGCTCATTATTTTTGTGTCCTTAAATCTAAAATTCCTACGCATTATTATAGCCTTAAATATGACTCGCACACATTATAATTTTCGATATAAATTTTGTGATCAAGTTCAAAAAAATAGAAAGATTTAACAGTAAATCAACAAAAAAATGCTAGTATTTAATCAAGTAAAATTTGCAACCACTATTAGGAGTTAAATATGTTTCCAGAATTTCGAGATCTCATAACCCAATTAAAGCAAAACAATTCACATTTTGCTCGCTTATTTGATAAACATAATGAGCTAGACCAGCGTATTAAGAATATGGAGGCAAATATTGAACTGGCAACGCATGAAGAAGTTGAGGCACTAAAAAAAGAAAAATTGCATTTAAAAGACCAACTTTATGCAATTCTAAAACAAGAATCAGCTTAACCTAAAGTAAAAGCTCAGAAAATATTCTGAGCTTTAATTTCGGTCATATTAGACAATATTACAGTTTTACCGGCTCAATAATTTCACTTGGGTAGCAGCCCAGCACTTTGAGGTAGCTGGTAACTTGCTCCAATTCCGCCAATACTTTTTGGGTGTTCTCGGAATGAATATTAGCCTCTAGCTCCACATAGAACATCTCTTCCCAAGGCTTGCCGTAAATCGGGCGGGATTCCAGTTTCATCATACGAATATGGTGATTTTTGAATACCATTAACGCATCGACCAATGCACCGGCTTGTTGTGTGGTGGTCATTAACAACAACGTTTTGGTTTGTACCTGTGGCGAAACCTTCACTGCCTCTTTAGCAACCACAATAAAACGGGTGATATTGTGAGCTTGGTTTGCAATATCGGTTTTGATATTCGTCAAACCATACAATTTTCCGCCATCTTCATTGCCCAAGGCAACAATATTCGGCTTATTCAAGCGAGCCACCATTTGCATTGCGTGCGAGCTGCTTTCGCAATATTTGATATGTACTTTATCTAGCCCGGCTAAAAATTGGCTACATTGCTGAGCCGGCTGTGGGTGCGTGTAAATGGTATCCACCTCCGCCAAATCAACCGTGCCGTTTGCCAATACACAATGTTTGATTGGGTACGCCAATTCACCCACTAAGGTTAAATCGGTATGCTGCAATAAATCATACACTTCATTGATCGAACCTGAAGTCGTGTTTTCAAGCGGCAGTACGCCAAAATCGGCTTCGCCAAGGCTGACTTTCTCAAATACTTCATTAAAAGAATGGCAGCTTAATTCCGCCAATGTGCCTTGATATTTTTTGGCAAACTGGCGAGATGCCATATTGGAATAAGAGCCTCGCATTCCCAAAAACGCAATCGAAACCTGCTCTTCTTTTTGTACATTCAATTTATTTTGCAGATAATTTTGCTGAGTCAGCACCGAATCTTCAATAATACGTTGGAAAATTTGGGTCACATATTGCGGATCAAGCTGGTAATTCTCCGCTTCGGCAAAATTTACCAGCTCTTGAAGCAAAATCTTTTCCCGTTCTAAATCTCTCAAGGGTTTTTGCGTGATTTCTTTGCTCCGCACCACATCAAAGGCTAAGCGATGGCGTTCTGCCAGTAGCTTTAATAAATTGCGGTCTAGGTTGGTAATTTGGGTTCGAATATCGGCTAAATCTAAAGACATTATTTCACTCTCTGTCAGGCTAAATGCTCAAAATTATAACGAGTTGCAAAAGAAAGAAAAGACAAGCGGTCAAATTTACAAAAAAATTTGCAAAT
The DNA here is from genome assembly GCA_900638155.1 of Mannheimia haemolytica. Classification (NCBI taxonomy): domain Bacteria; kingdom Pseudomonadati; phylum Pseudomonadota; class Gammaproteobacteria; order Pasteurellales; family Pasteurellaceae; genus Mannheimia; species Mannheimia haemolytica. The sequence goes on from LR134495.1 coordinate 2,028,819, forward strand.
CTAACCGCTTGTAAAACGTGTTTACTTTATTGAGTGCAATCAACCGGCTCGGCATTACCTAAAATGCCTTTGTGTCTGAGCAAGGCATCAAGGGTTGGCTTACGCCCACGGAAGCGTTCAAAAAGCACCATTGGCTCTTCTGAACCGCCTCGGGTTAAGATGTTATCTAAGAAAGATTGCCCCGTTTCAGGGTTGAAAATCCCCTCTTCCTCAAAGCGTGAATAGGCATCGGCTGAAAGCACTTCCGCCCATAAATAACTGTAGTAGCCTGCCGCATAGCCGCCCGCAAAAATATGCGAGAAACTGTGTGGCGTTCTCGCCCACTCTACGCCTTTGGCAACAGCGACTTGGTCTTTCACCTCTTTAAGTAAGGCTAACACTTGTCCTTGTTTGCTTGGGTCATATTCGGTGTGTAGGCGGAAATCAAACAAGCCAAATTCTAATTGGCGAAGCACAAACATTGCCGCTTGGAAGTTTTTCGCTGCCAATAATTGCTCCAGTTTCGCTTTTGGTAACGACTCGCCTGTTTCATAATGCCCTGAAATAAAGGCTAATGCCTCTTCTTCCCAGCACCAATTCTCTAAGAATTGGCTTGGTAGTTCCACTGCGTCCCACGGCACACCGTTAATACCGGCAACATCGCCCACATCAATTTCAGTTAGCATATGGTGAATACCGTGTCCGAATTCATGGAACAAGGTAGTCACTTCATCGTGGGTAAACAATGCCGGTTTATCGCCAATCGGTTTATTGAAGTTACAAGTTAAATATGCCACCGGTTTTTGTAATGTGCCGTCAGCCAAGCGTTTTTGGTTGATACAATCGTCCATCCACGCCCCACCACGTTTATTTTCACGGGCGTATAAATCTAAGTAGAACGAACCACGCAAGCGGTCATTTTTATCAAAAATATTGAAAAAACGTACGTCTTTATGCCATACATCAACCTCTTTTTGTTCTTCCACACGCATACCAAAAATGCGTTTAATTACTTCAAATAAGCCTGATAATACGCGATTTTCCGGGAAATACGGGCGAAGTTCTTCATCATTAACTGAATACAATGCCTGTTTTTGTTTTTCGCTATAGAACGGAATATCCCATAAATCTAAATGTTCAATGCCAAAATGTTCTTTGGCAAATTTTTTCAAATCGCATAATTCATTTTTGCCTTGAGCTTTCGAGCGAGTGGCTAAATCGTTCAAGAAATCCAACACCTGTTGTGGATTTTCCGCCATTTTGGTGGCTAATGAATAATCGGAATACGTTTTGAAGCCAAGCAGTTGAGCTTTTTCGTGACGCAGTTTTAAGATCTCATCAATCACCGCACTATTATCCCATTTTCCTGCATTCGGTCCTTGATCAGAGGCACGAGTAACATAAGCACGGTACATTTCCTCACGTAGTGCTTTGTTTTCACAATAAGTCATCACCGGTAAATAACTCGGGATTTCAAGGGTGAAGCGATAACCTTTTTTGCCTTTGCTTTCTGCAGATAATTTTGCCGCTTCTAACGCTGATTCCGGTAAGCCTTTGAGCTGTGCTTCATCGGTAATCACAATATCCCAGCCCATTGTCGCATCAAGTACGTTGTTGCTAAATTGCGAGTTGAGTTCCGACAAACGGGCAGAAATTTCGCCATAGCGTTTTTGTTTCTCTGCAGGTAGTGAAATGCCGGATAATTCAAAATCTTGCAAGCTGTTTTCAATCGCCTTTTTCTGTGCAACCGAATAAGTTTCAAATTCAGGGCTGTTTTTTAACTTCACATAGCCTTGATATAACCCTTGATGTTGCCCCGCCCAAGTGCTGTATTCCGATAATAACGGCAAACACGCTTGGTAAGCCTCACGCAACTCTGGGGAATTTTTCACCGCATTCAAATGCCCTACCGGCGACCACGCACGGGAAAATTTATCCCCAGCCATTGCTTGTGGCATATAGAAATTTTCCCACGTCGGGTTTTCAATTTGTGCGACTTTTTCAACGGTTTCACGGCATTCTTTGATCACCGCTTCCACCGCTGGTTTGATATGTTCAGGTTTGATTTGTGAAAACGCAGGCAAGCCTGTGTAATTTAAAAGAGGGTTAGACATTATTTTTCCTTTTATGGTCAAAATGAAAATTCGTATCAAGATAATACACAAAGTTAGAGAGAAAAGAAAACAAGCGGTCATATTTCAATAATTTTTTGCAAAAAAATCACAAAATATGACCGCTTGTCTTTAGAATTTGACTGTATGCCCGTAACTTTCAATGATTTTTTGGATACGCTCTAAATCCTCTTTAGGCGGTGGCATTACCCCTTCCAGCTCATATTTATAGCCTAAGGTTTCCCATTTATGTGCCCCTAAGCGATGGTAAGGCAGAAGCTCCACTTTCTCAATGTTATCCATTCCTTGAATAAACTGCCCCAAACGGTGGGCGGAATCATCGTCATCAGTATAGCCCGGCACGACCACATAGCGAACCCAAGTCGGTTTATTTAATTTGTGTAGATAACGGGCAAAATCAAGGGTACGCTTATTCGACACCCCGACTAAATCTTGGTGAACTTCATCATTGAGCTGTTTTAAATCCAGCAAGACCAAATCGGTCACTTCAAGCATTTCATCAACCACCGGGCTATAATGGCGAACAAAACCATTGGTATCTAAGCAGGTATTAATGCCCTCCGCTTTACAAGCACGAAACCAATCCCGCACAAACTCCATTTGCAACACCGCTTCCCCACCCGAAGCTGTCACACCACCGCCTGTTGCTTTCATAAAATGCTTATAAGTCGTGACTTCTTTCATCAGCTCTTCAACCGTAATTTCTTTGCCGCCATCAAGATCCCAAGTATCACGATTATGACAATATTTGCACCGCATCAAACAGCCTTGCAAGAACAGAATAAAACGAATCCCCGGTCCATCTACCGTACCGCAGGATTCAAAAGAATGGATACGTCCAACAACAGACATTTGTCACCTCAACCCTCAAAAAATTTTGAGAAATTGTAGCAAATTTTTATGTTGTTCGCAGAAATAAATCACGCTGGTATATTTTAAGAAAGGAGAAATTCATACTATTTTTTTGCCTATTTCAGGAATAGGCTTTTATTAATCTATTGACTCCATCAACATATCAACCGAATTGTTTAAATTTTTGCATTTTTTAAAGCTATTTCGACCGCTTGCAAGCGGTCGGTTTTTCTGAAAAATTTACAAATCTAGCCGGCGTGGTACTTGGCGGCGACCTCTTTTACCAGTAAATCGAAATCGCTTTCGTAGGTGAGATCCTGCTTGACCCGGTATTTTTCAAATTCGCTGAGGGCGAAAGATTTAGCGATTTCAGCGGTAACTTTGCCGGCATCTTGTAAGATTTCTCGGTCGGTGGCGGCAAGAAAGCGGTTAAGGCGGGTTTCCCAGTCTGCCATTGTCATCGGAATTTGGCGTTCTGCCATATCTTCTGCCATATCCAAATAGGCAGAGACAAGCCGTTGTAATTGTGCCAATTCGTTATCCGATAAATAATTTTTGGCAACCACCACATCGAAGGGATAAATTTTGCCTTGCGGAGCGTCTTTCCAATTCGTTAGACCCATATTCGGTTTTTCAGCGTTCGCTCGTGTCATAATTAGCTCGGCGGCGGTATGACCGTGAATTGCCCAATGGAGCTTGTTCTGCACGGTGGCAAAAAAGCGTTTGGTGGCGGTAGCGGTGCGGTCGTAGTCCACAGCGGTGGCGTAAATGTCTGTGATTTTTTGGTAGAACTTGCGTTCGGATAACCGAATTTCCCGAATGCGGGCAAGCTGTTCTTCAAAATATTTTTTGCCCAAAATCGTGCCGTCATTTTTCAGCCGTTCATCGTCCATCGCAAAACCTTTAATCGCAAAACTCTGCACAATTTCGGTCGCCCATTTGCGGAACTGAACTGCTCGCTCGGAATTGACTTTATAACCCACCGCAATAATCGCCGAGAGGTTGTAATGCTTGGTGTGGTAGTTTTTGCCATCTTGGGCAGTTATCCAAAAAAATTGGATAACTGAATTTTCAGCTAACTCATTGTCACTAAAGATTTTTTTGAGATGATAGCTGATGGTTCGTACATCAACATCATACAATACCGCCATCATTTTTTGGCTGAGCCAGACATTTTCATCGGCGTAAACAGCATCAACTTGGCTTTCGCCGGTGGCAGTAATAAAAGTCAGGTATTCCGCCACAGAGGAACGAATTAAATCTTGCTTAGACATCTATCTCTCCCATATAGAATACTGTAATTATAAACAATATTACGGACGCTGTGTCAATGAATAGCCAATTTTTCGAGCGAGATCACAAAAAAACCGCTTGCGGCATAAATGCTACAAGCGGTTGATTATTACTCACAAAATTGTTTCCAATTTTGTTCGCTCCTACGGAGCCGTTGGCAAAGCCAACGCTCAAAACGCAATGCGTTTTGTGGCTAAAAGTTTTGTAAATTGTAATTACATACTTTCAGTGAAGGTGCGGGTAATTACGTCCATTTGTTGCTCTTTGGTTAAAGAGTTGAAACGTACCGCATAGCCTGAAACACGAATCGTTAATTGCGGATATTTTTCAGGGTGTTCTACTGCATCTAATAATGTATCACGGTTTAACACGTTCACATTTAAGTGCTGACCGCCTTCTACAGTTGCTTCGTGGTGGAAGTAGCCGTCCATTAAGCCAGCAAGGTTACGTTTTTGGGCTTCGTAATCTTTACCTAACGCATTTGGTACGATAGAGAAGGTATAAGAAATACCATCTTTCGCATAGGCAAACGGTAATTTCGCCACAGAAGTTAATGAAGCTACCGCACCTTTTTGGTCACGACCGTGCATTGGATTAGCACCCGGTCCGAATGGAGCGCCTGAGCGACGACCGTCCGGTGTATTACCTGTTTTCTTACCGTAAACCACATTAGATGTGATAGTAAGTACAGACTGAGTTGGCGTTGCGTTGCGGTATGTTTTGAGTTTTTGAATTTTCTTCATAAAACGTTCAACTAAATCAACAGCAATGTCGTCCACACGGTTATCGTTGTTACCGAATTGTGGATATTCACCCTCAATTTCAAAGTCAGTTGCTACATTTTTCGCTACACCAATCACTTCGCCAGCTTTGTTTTTGATTTCAATATCGGTACGGATTGGTTTTACTTTCGCATATTTAATGGCTGAAAGTGAGTCTGCCGCTACTGAAAGCCCTGCGATACCACATGCCATTGTGCGGAACACATCACGGTCGTGAAGTGCCATTAATGCCGCTTCGTATGCATATTTATCGTGCATAAAGTGGATAATGTTCAGTGCCGTCACATATTGGGTTGCAAGCCAATCCATAAAGCTGTCTAAGCGAGTCATTACATCATCGTAATCTAAGTATTCACTTGTAATTGCTTCAGTTTTAGGCCCTACTTGGTCGCCTGATTTCTCATCAACACCGCCATTGATTGCGTATAACAAGGTTTTCGCTAAGTTTGCACGAGCGCCGAAGAACTGCATCATTTTACCCACGATCATTGGTGATACACAGCACGCAATCGCATAGTCATCGTTTTGGAAATCCGGACGCATTAAGTCATCGTTTTCATATTGAACCGATGAAGTATCAATAGAAACTTTTGCACAGTAGCGTTTGAACGCTTCCGGTAATTGTTCAGACCAAAGAATAGTTAAGTTTGGCTCCGGTGACGGTCCCATTGTGTAAAGGGTGTGTAAAATACGGAAGCTGTTTTTGGTTACTAAGGTACGACCGTCTAAACCCATACCGGCTAAGGTTTCGGTTGCCCACATTGGGTCGCCTGAGAATAATTGATCGTATTCCGGAGTACGCAGGAAACGCACCATACGCAATTTCATTACTAAATGGTCGATTAACTCTTGGGCTTCTTGCTCGGTAATTTTGCCGGCTTTTAAGTCACGTTCGATATAAATATCTAAGAATGAAGATACACGACCGAAAGACATCGCCGCACCGTTTTGCGATTTTACCGCTGCAAGGTAAGCGAAATATGTCCATTGCACCGCTTCTTGTGCATTGGTTGCCGGACCTGAAATATCAAAACCGTAGCTTGCAGCCATCTCTTTCATTTTGCCTAAAGCACGGTGTTGCTCGGCAATTTCTTCACGCAGTTGAATCGTGGCTTGAATATCTTCGCCGGATTCTAAACGGGCTTGTAATGAGGCAAACTGGCGTTGTTTGTCTTTCATTAAGAAGTCTGCACCATAAAGTGCCATACGGCGGTAGTCACCGATGATACGACCACGACCATAAGCATCCGGCAAACCAGTAATTACACCTGATTTACGGCAGCGTAAAATATCTGGAGTGTAAACATCGAATACCCCTTGGTTATGGGTTTTGCGGTATTCAGTGAAGATTTGTTCGACTTCAGGTTTAAGCTCACGGCGATAAACTTTGCACGAACCTTTTACCATATTGATACCACCAAACGGCATAATGGCACGTTTTAATGGAGCATCTGTTTGCAGACCAACGATTTTTTCTAACGATTTATCAATATAACCCGGTGCGTGTGAGGTAATGGTTGATGGCGTGTCGCAGTCAATATCATACGGCTCGTGTGTTTTGTTTTCTACTTTGATCATTTCCATCACCTCTGCCCACAATTTGCTGGTTGCAGGTGTTACTTCAGCTAGGAAAGACTCATCACCCTCATAAGGTGTGTAGTTTTTTTGGATAAAATCACGTACATTTACTTCAGTTTGCCACTCACCTGCGGCAAAACCTTCCCACGCTTTTTGTTGAGCGTCTGTTAGTTGAGTCATTTTAAGTCCTCTGTGTTAGTAAGTTAAAACGGGAAAGCGGTGATTTTTTGCAAAAAATTTGCAAAATTTGACCGCTTGATTCTGAAATCTTAGTGCTTTCTAATGTATAAGAACCACTGCATTAAACCGATGAAAAACACACCGCCGACAACATTACCCAGAGTTGCCGGAATTAGGTTCTTAAACACAAAATGATATACATCTAAATCGGCAAATTGCGTTGGGTCAACATTAATTGCCGTCCAAAATTCAGGGCTTGCAAAGTGAGAAATTGCAATTCCCATCGGAATCATAAACATATTTGCCACACAGTGTTCAAAGCCGGAAGCCACAAACATTGCAATCGGTAACATCATAATAAAGGCTTTATCGGTTAGGCTTTTACCTGCATAAGACATCCACACCGCAATGCAGACCATAATGTTACAGAAAATACCTAAACAGAATGCCTCAAACCATTGGTGGTGAATTTTGTGCTGTGCGGTATTTAAAATGACCAAGCCCCATTGCCCTTTGGCTGCCATAATCTGACCACTGAACCAAATCAACAATACAATGGAAATCGCCCCAACAAAGTTACCGAAATACACCACTACCCAGTTTTTAAACATCTGTAACCAGTTAATTCTTTGGCTGGCTCTGGCTACAATCGTAAGTGTTGATGAGGTAAAAAGTTCTGCCCCAAACACCACACACATAATCACGCCGAGTGAAAATACCAAACCACCAATCAGTTTAGCCATACCCCAAGGCATTTGGCTCGCACCCACTTGGGTTGTGGTATAAAATACAAATGCTATTGCAATAAAACCGCCCGCAGTAATGGCAGAGAGAAAGGAATATAATTGATTTTTTGTTGCTTTATAAACCGCACCATCTTCTGCGATTTTTGCCATTTCAGCAGGAGAAAACATCAGACAACCTTAACAATGAGAATTGAAAAACCGATATATTATGTAGAAATTATAGACCTCTTGAGATAATCTTCAAATAAAAATATTACACAATCAGAGGTATTTCGATGTCTTTTTTTGATATAGAACAAAATCCATAAAAAACACAACATTCAAGAAAATTTATAGCTACATTTTAATAACAAACCAACTACAATTTTATGACAGAATATCTCACTTCCTTTTTCAGTTTATTCTTTTCCGAACAAAATCAACTCTTTACTATGTTTCTGAGTGGATTTCTAAGCGCTACCCTCTTACCCGGAAATTCTGAAATTATCTTCACTACCTTAGCAAGCCAACATCTCATCACTTATGGCTCTTTATCCTCATTTTCACTGTTCAATTTACTCTTGGTTGCAACCTTAGGTAATAGTTTAGGTAGCATAACCACTTATGCGATAGGGCTATTACTCCCTCGCCCACAGAATACTACCAATCGTTATTCACAATGGGCATTAGCCAAAAGTGAAAAATATGGCGTGTTAGTCTTGCTTTTTAGTTGGTTACCGATTGTAGGCGATATTTTCTGTGGCATTGCCGGCTGGCTACGGTTTAGCCTTTGGCAAAGCATTCTCTTTATTGTGATTGGGAAATTGTTACGTTATCTGTTTTTGCTGGCAACCCTCTATTCGGTGTTACCGCATATTTTATAGAAAACAAAAGCGGCTGTTTTGCAAAAAATTTTACAAAAACAACCGCTTGTGCTTTATAAGTTTCTTAACGCTTCAATACGTTTTTCTAACGGAGGGTGGCTCATAAACAACTCTTTACCACGGCTACCGTTAATCATAAAGGCAGCCAAAGAGCCTTCCATTTCTTGCGGTTCGTGAACACGTTGCAAGCGTTGTAATGCCGCAATCATTTTCTCTTTACCGACTAATTGAGCAGAGCCTGCATCTGCACGAAATTCACGTTGGCGAGAGAACCACATTGCAATCATTGTTGCTAACACACCAAATACCATTTGTAGCACAATATCCACCACCCAGAACACTAGCGTGTTAGTGCTTGAATTGCCATTTTCATCACGTGAACTTGCCGCCATTGTCGAAATAATACGAGCTAAGAAAATGACGAAAGTATTTAGCACGCCTTGTAATAAGGTCATTGTAACCATATCGCCATTCGCAATGTGCGCCACTTCGTGTGCTACTACCGCTTCAGCTTCGTCTTTAGTCATTGAATTCAGCAAGCCGGTGCTGACTGCAACTAAAGAATTACTTTTCGTTGCTCCTGTAGCGAATGCATTTACATCAGCCGAATGGTAAATCGCAATGTCCGGCATTGGGATATTCGCTTGCTGAGCCTGACGTTGTACAGTGTTGAATAACCATTGCTCCGCTTCGTTACGAGGCTGTGTAATCACCTCTGCCCCAACCGAACGCAATGCCATTGATTTCGACATAAATAGCGAAATTAAAGACCCACTGAAACCGAAGACTAACGAAAGCACCAAAATACCGGCAGTGCTTTGCCCTTGAATGCCGGTCACTTTAAAAATAAGGTTTAATACGATCCCTAAAACAAAGGTAATCGCTAAGTTAGTTAATAAAAATAGAATGACACGTTTTGCCATAATGTTTTAAATCTCCAAATATAGATGCAATAATTGCCCAAATAAGATAATGACTTTGTGCTTAATTTCAAGTCATTATTTACAATTATTCCCACAAATTTAACTGTTTATTCACTTTTTTCTCGGGAAAGTGAACATTTAGACCAATTAGTCGGATCTTTCGTTCCTTTCTTCTAGTAAAAATTTGCTGTAATAGCTCGCCAAATCGTACATAGGCAAAGCCATCGGTGGTTCGCTCAAGCGTGGTTTGGCTAAAATCATCAAACTTTAATTTAATCCCTAACTTTTTGAACTCGTTTAACGGCATATCGCCCCAATTTCGTTGCAAGCGAAACACCAGTTTGTCGAATAAATCTGCCACAATCTTTTCCGCTTGTTCAAGAGTTGAAATATCGTGCAACAGCGTATTTTCCACCGCCAGCGATTTTCTTTCACGATAAGGCTCTACCGCTCGTTCATCAATGCCGTGGCTAAAATCCCAAAGCCGTTGCCCAAATTTGCCAAACTCTCGGTAAATAACCGCTTTTTCTGCTTGCTGAATATCGCCACAAGTTTCAAAACCGAGCTGCTTTAGCTTTTCATTGGTTACTTTTCCCACACCCGGAATCTTCGCAAGCGGTAGATTTTTCACAAAATTTTGCACTTCATCAGGGGTAATCACACATTGCCCGTTGGGTTTGTTTTGATCGGAGGCAATTTTTGCCAAAAACTTAAGCGGAGCCACCCCAGCCGAGGCGGTTAAATGCAATTCATTGAAAATATCGTTACGGATTGCTTGAGCAATCCAAGTGGCGGAGCCAAAATAGCGTTCGCATTCACTTACATCTAAATAGGCTTCATCAAGCGACAAAGCCTCTATCACATCTGTATAGCGATGAAAAATTTCGTGAATTTGGGCGGAAACTGCTTTATACAACGCCATATTCACCGGCAATAAAATTAAATTCGGGCATTTTTTTAACGCTGTGGCGGTTGCCATCGCACTGTGTAAGCCGAATTTTCGAGCCTCGTAATTACAAGTTGTCAGCACACCCCGTTGATTGGCATTGCCTCCCACCGCCACCGGTTTGCCGACCAACGCCGGGTTTTCCCGCATTTCGACCGCTGCATAAAAACAATCCATATCAATATGGATAATTTTTCGCTGATGTTTAGCTTGGCTCGGCATTTGCAATATTTTCCCTAAAAACGACCGCTTGCAATACAAATAACTGTATATAAAAACAGTTTTATTTTATGCCCTTATTGTTAGAATTTCAAGTTTAAAAATAACGATAAAAAGGATAAAAAATGCTCTACGGTTTAGCCATTGTGCTGATTCCACTTTTTCTCGGCTACTTAATTACCCTTAAAAACCACCGCTATATGGCAATAGTAAACAGAGTGGTCAGCCTCTGCCTTTACTTGATTTTATTAGTGATGGGGATTTCACTCGGGCAAATTGACAACATTCTCACCGAGCTGCCACAAATTGGCAGTACGGCGTTTAGTTTAGTGGCGATTTTACTCCTTTCAAACATTATCGGCTTGGTGATTTACGACAAATTACAGCCGATGAAAAGAGACAAAGTCAATCAAGATCAACTCCCTTCCCGCCTGCATTTGTTGATTGATTCCTTTAAATTAATCGGCATTACCTTATTAGGCGGGTTCATTGGCTATTTCACCAAAGGCGTAGTGGATTTCCCTCTGCACGCCAGTACCTATGTGTTAGAAGTCATGATTTTTGGGGTAGGGATTCAACTGCGAAACAGCGGTATTCCTCTGCGTGAAGTATTCTTTAACAAGCGGGGAATTTATACCTCGATTGTAATGGTGGCAAGTTCCCTGATTGGTGGCGTGATTTCGGCATTCGCCTTAGATTTATCCCTTGCTAAAGGATTAACCTTTGCCTCTGCATTCGGTTGGTATTCCCTTTCAAGCGTGTTGGTAAACGATGCTTGGGGCCCGATTTACGGCAGTATTGCCTTTTTTAACGACATCTCGCGTGAAATTTTATGCCTATTTTTAGTGCCGCTGTTTATGCGTCAATTTCCGTCCACAGCAGTCGGTATTGGCGGTGCAACCTCGCTGGATTGTATGCTCCCTATTATTCAAAAATCGGGCGGTATTCAAATTGTGCCGCTGGCAATCAGCTTCGGCTTTATTGTTAATTTAGCCGCTCCATTGTTATTAGCCGTTTTTATCGGGCTGGAAGGATAAATCACAAGCGGTGATTTTTATCCCACTTTTTGCAAAAATGGAATAAAAATCACCGCTTGTTTGCTTTTATTTATCCATCTTCACTGAATTTTCCGCTATAATCCTTAAGTTTTCCCCGAAACTTGGGATGTTTATTTTCAAAAGGATAATTTTATGATGCGTTCTCACTACTGCGGTGCATTAAACCGCTCACACGTTGGACAAGCTGTTACCCTTAGCGGCTGGGTTCATCGTGTTCGTAACCTTGGTCGTTTTATTTTTATGCAAATTCGTGATCGTGAAGGAATTGTACAGGTGTTCTTTGATGAAAAAGACGAAGTGCTGTTCAAACAAGCCTCCGCTCTGCGTTCAGAAGCTTGCGTGCAAATTCAAGGTGAAGTGATTGCCCGTGATGAGTCGCAAATCAACCGTGAAATGGCAACCGGTGAAATTGAAGTATTGGTTAAAAACTTGGTGGTTTATAACAATGCCGAAGTATTGCCGTTAGACTTCAACCAAAATAATACCGAAGAACAGCGTTTGAAATATCGCTATTTGGATTTACGCCGTCCGGAAATGGCAGAAAAGCTCAAAACCCGTGCAAAAATCACCAGTTTTGTCCGCCGTTTTATGGACGATAACGGTTTCTTAGACATTGAAACCCCAATGCTGACCAAAGCCACCCCTGAAGGTGCGAGAGATTACCTCGTGCCAAGCCGTGTGCATAAAGGCAAATTCTATGCCCTACCGCAATCACCGCAGTTATTTAAACAGTTGCTGATGATGTCGGGTTTCGACCGTTATTACCAAATCGTGAAATGTTTCCGTGATGAAGATTTGCGTGCCGACCGCCAGCCGGAATTTACCCAAATCGATGTGGAAACCAGCTTTATGACCGCCGAAGAAGTGCGTGCGTTAATGGAAGCAATGATCCACGGCTTATGGAAAGAGACCTTAGGCGTTGATCTCGGTAAATTCCCAATGATGACGTGGAATGAAGCAATGACCCGTTTTGGTTCAGACAAACCGGATTTGCGTAACCCACTGGAAATGGTTGATGTGGCAGATATTTTAAAATCGGTTGATTTTAAAGTATTCAGCGGCCCGGCAAACGACCCGAAAGGGCGTGTGGTGGCACTTCGTGTGCCAAACGGTGCGGCTCTAACCCGTAAAAATATTGATGACTACACCCAATTTGTCGGGATTTACGGGGCAAAAGGCTTAGCTTGGTTAAAAGTGAATGATGTGAACGCCGGTTTAGAAGGCATTCAAAGCCCGATTGCCAAATTCTTAAATGAAGAGGTGCTAAAAGCCTTATTTGCACGTTTAAACGTTCAAAAAGACGATATTATCTTCTTCGGTGCGGATAACTGGCACGTTGCGACCAATGCGATTGGTGCGTTACGCTTAAAAGTGGGGAATGATCTAGGTTTAACCGATACCACAGCGTGGAAACCATTATGGGTGATTGATTTCCCAATGTTTGAACGTGATGACGAGGGCAACTTATCGGCAATGCACCACCCGTTCACTTCACCGAAAGAATTATCGCCGGAAGAATTAGTGCAAGATCCGGAAAATGCTGTTGCAAACGCTTACGATATCGTGATTAACGGCTACGAAGTAGGTGGCGGCTCGGTGCGGATTTTCAGCCAGCAGATGCAACAAACCGTGTTCAGCATTTTAGGCATTAACGAAGAAGAGCAAAAAGAGAAATTCGGTTTCTTATTAGATGCGTTAAAATTCGGCACTCCGCCACACGCAGGTCTAGCCTTCGGTTTAGACCGCTTAACGATGTTGATTACCGGCACCGACAATATTCGTGATGTGATCGCTTTCCCGAAAACCACCGCTGCGGCGTGTTTAATGACGGAAGCACCAAGTTATGCGAATCCAAAAGCTCTGGAAGAGTTAGCAATCCGTACAATTCCACAGGAATAATCTTGTAGGGGCGAATCATTATTCGCCCTTTTTATTTTAACAAGCGGTCGAAAAAGAGAAATGCTTTGCAAAATAGTAATCGCAAAATTATTCTCTAAATAATATAGTAAAGACTCTTTTCTCCTCTCTATATTACTACTCAATAGCCCCCTATTATTTTAATTATTACCTTATTTAGGTATTGAGCAGATTTGTGCCGAACAAGATAATCGCGCAGAATAATTGTATGTTATTTAAATGAATATTTAATCAATTTAAATAATCTTTTTAATAGCACTCAAATCTGATCTACTTACATATTTATACAGGTTTCAAATAATAATGAAGCATACTTTCAAGCTCTCTCTTCTAGCAACATCAATTGCTATTTCTCTTTCACCAACATTACTGGCATCTATTGTACGTGGTGATGTTGATTATCAATATTTTCGTGATTTAGCAGAAAATAAAGGCAAATTTTTTGTTGGGGCAACCAATATTCCAGTTATTGATAAAACAGGCAAAAATATAGGTACTTTTTTACAGGTTACACCAACTAAGCAGGTTGAAGTGGAATCAAATATTTCACCTAAGCCGAATGTAAGCCTATCTGAATGCCTTAATAATGAAAGTTTACCCGGTTGTTATGAATTTCTCTACGGTGGAGGTGATGAAGACTCTAACGATCTACCTGTTTTTGAAACAGTAACAGGTGAAACTATCTCTATTCCAATGATTGACTTCTCTTCCATTACTCGTCAAACAGGGATTGCAACATTAGTTAATCCACAATACGTTATTAGTGTAAACCACAACCAAGGCTATCGAGACATTCAATTTGGTGATTCATCTAGCGAAAAAGCCGACGACCATCATTACAATTATAGTGTGGTGCGCCGTAATAACTATATGCCTGATCCAAATAAAGAAAGAACAGATCTCGGGAAAGGCACAGAAAAACGTGAACGTAATGACGAAGGAGAAAAACTGATTTTAGATGGTTCAGGTAACCCAACGCCCCGCTGGGACTACCACGCACCTAGATTGTCGAAATTAGTAACTGAAGTCGCTCCAGCTAATGAGATTGAACGCACTACCGAAAATGTACAAGATTTTTATAGTGTATTTAGCGACCCTTTTATTTTCCCTATGTTTATTCGTGCCGGTTCTGGTAGACAAGCAGTGGTTAACAACGAAAGAGATCGCTTAAACAACGGGCGTATTGAAGTCGGTAACGGCCCTTTTTTGACAGGAGGTAGCGTTCTGCCTGTTACTAATGGCGATCCAAACGTTTCAGGCAGCGATTTTAACAGCCGTATTTTAGTGGCAAAAACTGAAAAGAACACCGTAAACGATGTATTTAAAGACCACGGCTATGGTCCTTTAACAACGCTTGGTTTACCTGGCGATAGTGGCTCCGCTCTTTTTGGTTATGATGTTCGTACCCAAAAATGGGTTGTGTTAGGTGTATATAGTGACTATTTCTCAGAGAATAATACGCCTGGGGGAGATGTTTATAAATCTTACTGGAACTATCACCACCCACATTATGTACGTGCTTTAGAAAAAGAAAATAATGCAGGTGCTATTAATGCAAATGGTGCTAGACTCACTTGGACACCTTCTGGCAATACCAGCTCAATCGTAGGAGGGAATGCTCCTCTTACAGTTAATTTAGCAGATACTTCATTACCAACACTTCAAGGTCATAATGGTAATACAGGCGATAACCCTTGGAATCCTCAACTCCAACACGGTAAAACATTCCATATTTTGGGTGAAAACAATACGCTAAGTCTCACAGAGAATATCAACCAAGGTGCAGGAGCAATCCATTTTCATGGTAATACCACTGTGGAAGGTATGAAAGCAGGCATTACTTGGTTAGGAGCCGGTGTTGATATTGATAAAGATAAAAATGTGATCTGGAAAATCAGTAACCCTGCTGGTGACAGATTATCAAAAATCGGGCAAGGGACACTAACTATCAACGGCAAAGGAGAAAATAAAGGTTCCGTTAGCGTTGGTGATGGCACCGTTGTATTAAATCAACAAGCGGATGAAAATAACAAAAAATCTGCATTTTCAGAACTAGGTATTGTGAGTGGCAGACCTACCGTAATCCTCAACTCATCAGATCAAATGGATCCTAATAATATCTATTTTGGTTATCGTGGGGGGCGCTTAGATGTCAATGGCAATGATCTCACTTTTCGCCGTATTCAGAATAGCGATGAAGGAGCGATGGTTGTCAATCATAATATAGCCCAAACGGCAAACATTACACTAACCGGCATAGTTAGTCCAACAATTGACCAAGTGAAAGTTCAAGCAATTACTAGTCCAGATCAGGTTTCTCGTCATTTGGACAAAGATATTTTCACATATCAACGTTTTCCACACTTGCCAACTAATTTTATCCGTTTGAAAAAACCTTTAAGCGTTGCAGAGATCACAGCTATTTTTAATGCGCGTAAAGTTTTCATCGATTTAGACTTTGCTACTGGTCTCATTCGTGAAAATGAATACTTTGAAGTACTCAAAGTAGCAAATGAAAGTGCAGCCAAACAACAAATACTTGCTGAAAAAATCAAAGCAGCAGAAGGTACCGTCCAAGGTTTTAACGGTTATTTTGGTGAAACTGATCCTAGCAAAACCAATGGTCAATTGAACATTACAATGAACAGTAATGAAGTGGCAAACGGCAAATTGCTTATCACTGGGGGAACTAACCTCAACGGTACACTTTCTGCAGAAGGTACAAGCGAAATCATTTTATCGGGTCGCCCAACGCCTCATGCCTATGACAAAGTAGCGAATAAAGAAGTCCTGATTGAAGGTGACTGGCTCAACCGCTCATTCAATGCAACAATCTTTGCAGCTAAAGGCAACGGCAAGCTTGAAATCAGCCGTAATGTTTCCGCTGTTAACGGTAATTTTAATTTAACAGATAATGCTACCGCTCAAATTGGTTTTACCCAAGGTACCTCACAAGCATGTATTCGCTCTGACCGCACAGGCATAGCAACCTGTAATATTAACGCTACCTTATCAGAGACTGATTTAAACAGCTGGGAGAGAACCAAAGTGGCTGGCAATGTCTCTTTAGCTGACAATTCAACATTTTCGTTAGGCAGTAAAGCAGACTTAACTGGCTCAATTACAGCTCAGGAGTCCACTAAGGTTCAACTTAATGATGGAAGTATTGCTAATTTAACCGGCTTGAGTACAACAGGAATATTTAATGGTGAAAATGGTTCAACCGTTAATCTTTCTGGGGTATGGACAACCTTAACCAACACCATTGTAGATGTCTTAAATGTCGCAAATGGTAGCCAAATCCATTTAAATACTCCGACAGCTACAAAACAGAATACGCTTACAGCTAATACTCTCACAGGGAATGGAATATTTAAATTTGTTGCTGACTTAACTAAAACAGCGAGCGATATAGTCACAATTAAAGACACCGCAAGCGGTCAATTTTCGATAGAAATTAGCACAAATGGTAGCGCCCATTCAGCCCAAAAGATTAAATTATTTGAAACAACAAATGAAGAAGACTTTTCTCTTAATTTAGCAAATGAAGTGCGCTCAGGCGAATATCGCTACCATTTACTCAAAGAAGGGAATGTGTATTACCTCAATCCAGAGAAAGAGGAAGAGGAAGAACCTAAAATTACTCAAAAAGGGCCAAGTGAAACCGCTGACCCATTACCTGAATACACCGGAGATATTGAGCATTCAGAAAAAGGGCCAGGCGAAACCGCTGACCCATTACCTGAATACACAGGAGACATTGAGCATTCAGAAAAAGGGCCGGGCGAAACCACTGACCCGTTACCTGAATACACTGGGGATATTGAACATTCGGAAAAAGGCCCAAGTGAAACCGCTGACCCGTTACCTGAATACACTGGGGATATTGAACATTCGGAAAAAGGCCCAAGTGAAACCGCTGACCCGTTACCTGAATACACAGGAGACATTGAGCATTCTGAAAAAGGGTCGGGTGAAACCGCTGAACCGTTACCTGAATACACCGGGGATATTGAGCATTCTGAAAAAGGGCCGGGTGAAACTGCTGATCCGTTACCTGAATACACAGGAGATATTGAGCATTCGGAAAAAGGGCCGGGTGAAACTGCTGATCCGTTACCTGAATACACAGGAGACATTGAGCATTCAGAAAAAGGATCGGGTGAAACCGCTGAGCCATTACCTAAATACAATGGAAATGCACATTTGATCGCATCCGAGTTAACTGCGCAAACTAATGCTGTATTAGGTGTAACTACAGTATTAGATCATGTAATTCATTCGGAAGGGACCCAAAATTGGAAAGTATGGTCTAAAACAGATTATCAAACGACAGAGCATCGCTCTGCCGGATATGGATTTAAACAAGATGCGAACGTTATCCATCTAGGATTAGAGAAAGCCTTAGATAATCAGGTCACACTTGGTATGATATTATCTCAATCAAAAGCGAGAAATAATTTTGACCATTATTATAGCGGTAAAGGCCGCTTAACAATGCTATCAATGTATGCGAAGAAAACATGGCAAAATGGTGTTTTTGTTGCGATAGATACCGGTTTTGGGAAAGCAAGCAATCGCTTAACTTATCAAGCAAATACAGTAAAATTAGATCGTTCAGTATTTGTAACAGGGCTTAGTATCGGTAAAGCATGGGAATCTGCAAACGTGAATATAATCCCATCATTTAGCGCCCGTTATCATCATTTATCTTCAGCAGGTAATCAACTTGTAGATGCAAAAATCGAAACAAACGCTGTTGATCTTCTCGCTCTTCAAGCCGGTCTGTCAATTAATAAAACGCTTGAACTAAATGGCCTGCAAATAAAACCGGAAATAGGTAGCTATTTTGTTGATGCAAGCCATGGGAAATTAAGAACTCGTTTCAATAATTTACAAATAGAGCAGCAAATGGGGCGTTATTTTAAACAAGAAGCAGGTATATCCGCTAATTATCGCAATATAAACGCAGGAATTCAGGCAGGTTTCTTAACGGGGAATACGCTAAATAAACAGCGTTATATCTCGTTCAAAGTTACATATGAATGGTAAATATTGAGATTAAGGGCTATCCATTACTAAATGGCATGGCCCTTTATTTACTCCTCAACAATGTAAATTACCCATCAAAACAAACTCTGCTGCCCAAGCAGACTCTCCGGCACAGGTTTAATTTGAAAGCCTTTCTCCGCCAAAAAGCCTTTTAGGGTTTGAATATTATAAAAGGCGTGGCTTTTGGTGGTGTTTTCAAAGTAGAGATATAGCCTGTCAAATTCCGTTCTGCGGTTAAAAAGCAATTCTGCCAAGCCTTTTAATTCCTCATCTGAATAGCGGTAATCGTGGCGTTCTGCCGCACTCTGTCCTTTCCACCAATTCGGGTTGCGACCGTGCAAGCGTAAATAAGCAGTGCGTTGGTTGGCAAAAAAGTGAAATGCCGGCAAACCGATATTTTGTGGGTAATCCACATTACACCAAATCAGATTGGGGCTTTTAGTAAAGGTATCAAACACCACCGGAATATGCCAGCTTGGGTGGCGAAATTCAATCGCTAACGGATAATCCGCAAACCATTGGCACAGCTCGGCAAGATAGCGGCGATTAAGTGGCGTGCGTTCAAATTGAGTCGGGAACTGAACAAATAAATTTGCCAATAACCCTTCAGCAGTGAATGGAGCTAACGCATTGAGAAAAGCTTGAGCTTGCTCTAAAGTCGCCGTGCGTTGATGGCTGAAATCTTGATGCAGTTTCACCGAAAAATTCAGCCGACCTTCCGCTTTCTGCACCATTCCTTCAAAGGCTTTCTGCCCGATGGGGGCGTGGAATGTACTGTTAATTTCCAGCGTGTCGTAATGTTGGCTATAGACAAACAGAAAATCCTCTTTTGCCGTGCCGAATGGGTAAAGCGTGCCGATTAAATCTGTGTCGGCATAGCCGCCGGTGCCAATGTAAATATGAGGGAGCATTGTGTTTATTCTTTCAATTTTTTGCAAATTTTAATGTTTTTTTAACCGCTTGCAAACTGCGAATAAAAGAGTAAGATTTGGCTATCTTGTCTTATTTCATCATCGTTATGTGGATTTGGTTTACTCTGCTGGCAGCCGTGGCTCAAGCCGGTCGCAATGCCTTTCAAAAGCAATTAAGCGTCAATGTGCCTGTATTGGGGGTAACGCTCGCCCGCTTTTTCTACGCTATGCCGTTGGCAAGCGGTTATCTCTATTTTTTATACCAATATGACGAGACCCTCAACATTCCCCATTTTCCACCGCTGTTTTTTGTGTATGCCATTGGGGCTGGGTTGGCTCAAATTCTGGCAACTTCGCTAATGGTGCAACTTTTTCACTTAAAAAATTATGCAATAGGTGTCGGGCTGGCGAAAAGCGAGGCAGTATGGGCGGCTTTACTTGGCGTGTTATTTTTTGGTGTAACCATCAGTGGTATTGGCTGGCTTGGCGTGGTACTAGGCGGGGTGGCGATTTTCTTAATGACCGGCAGCGGTAATCTACGCCAACTTTCGTGGAAAACGCTATTTCTCGGCATAGCCAGCGGTTTATGCTTCGCTCTCACTTCCCTTTGGGTTAGGGAAGCCAGTCTGCAACTCAACAGCCACTATTTGCTTTCAGCGGCGTGGGTACTTTTTAGCGTGATTAGCTTTGAGGCGGTGATATTGGTTATATACCTAGCTCTTCTCCAAAAAGAGACGCTGATTAAATTCTTTCGTTTTCCAAAATTAGGTATGATAACCAGCCTGTTTTCATTTCTCGGCTCATTCGGTTGGTTCAATGCAATGAGCCTGAACCACGTTGCCTTTGTAAAAACGCTTGGACAAGTGGAAATTTTCTTTATTCTCGGTATTTCCTATTTTGTGTTTAAAGAACGGCTTAAAATTCAAGATTTTATCGGGCTGATTTTAGTAGTGATTGCCGCAATCTTGGTGGTGCTGGGATAATTAATTTCCTAAATGAAAAGACAAGCGGTTAAAATAGGCAAAAATTTTGCAAATAACAGAAATGAATTATAAAAATCCTCACAGCGTTTTGGTGGTGATTTATGCTAAAAACACCCAACGAGTATTGATGCTACAACGCAAAGACGATCCTGATTTTTGGCAATCGGTAACCGGTTCTATCAACATTGGTGAAACACCGCTGGAAGCAGCTAAACGGGAAGTGTTGGAAGAAACCGGTTTGCAAACTTTTGAGCAAAAACAACCGCTTGTTGATTGCCAAAAGCAGATAGAATTTGAAATTTTCCCACATTTTCGGTATAAATACGCACCTAATATCACACATTGTGTCGAACATTGGTTTTTGCTACCGCTTGAAAGCGAGCAAGAACCTGTTTTAACCGAACATTTGGCATATCGTTGGGTTTCAGTGGAAGATGCGGTTCGACTGACTAAATCTCCTAACAATGCCCAAGCAATACAAGAATATTTAACATCAAAATAAGGAAACAACAGAATGGCAGGCCATAGTAAGTGGGCAAATATTAAACACCGTAAAGCGGCACAAGATGCACAACGCGGTAAAATCTTTACTAAATTAATTCGTGAATTAGTTACTGCAGCAAAATTAGGCGGTGGCGATACTTCTTCTAACCCACGTTTACGTGCGGCAGTGGATAAAGCCTTATCCAGCAATATGACCCGTGATACCATTAACCGTGCAATCGAGCGTGGTGTCGGTGGTGGCGATGACACCAATATGGAAACCAAAATCTACGAAGGTTACGGCCCGGGTGGTACAGCAGTTATGGTGGAATGTTTAAGTGATAACGCTAACCGTACGATTTCCCAAGTTCGTCCAAGTTTCACCAAATGTGGCGGTAACTTAGGGACTGAAGGGTCGGTAGGTTATTTATTTAGCAAAAAAGGTTTAATTTTAGTGGCAAATGCCGATGAAGATGCCTTAACTGAAGCAGCTATTGAGGCCGGTGCGGACGATATTCAACCACAAGAAGATGGTAGCTTTGAAATTTATACTGCTTGGGAAGATTTAGGCTCAGTGAAAGACGGCATTGAGGCTGCAGGCTTTAAAATTGAGAATGCAGAAGTAACGATGATTCCATCAACTACCGTTGAACTTGACGCAGAAACTGCACCAAAACTGCTTGATTTAATCAACCGCCTTGAAGATTGTGATGATGTACAAAACGTGTATCACAACGGCGAAATCAGTGATGAAGTGGCTGCATTACTGTAATAAAAAATCACGCAAAATAAGCATAATTTAGGTTATGCTTATTTTTTTATGAACTTTTTTCCTATATTACTGACTAACCTAATGTAGTTTATATGCTACTACTTTACTATAACATTTTAAGGAGAGTCTATGAAATTAGTGAAATTCGTTCCGGCATTGGCCGCTACTTTAGTCTTAGCTGCTTGCTCTAATGCAAACACACAATCTGCTCCTCAGCAAGCTCAGGACGCTGTGACTAAAGCGGCTGAACAAGCAACACAGCAAGTGAATGAAATTGCAGGTAATGCACCTCGTGCAAGTGGTGCAGTAAAAGTAGAAAAAGCAACTGATGGTGCAAAATCAATTGTATATCGTTGCCAAAGTGGTAAACGTGTAACTGCGAATTATGTCTTCCAAGGAGAAGAGGCAAAAGCAGTAAATCTATTAGTCCAAAGCGGCGGTAAAACACAAAAGATCCCAACATTAACTCGTGATGCCTCAAACCAAGATTCTACTTCATTCAAAACGGATAAATATTCTTGGGATTTAGACACAGGCTTTACCTTATCATCTAATGGCCAGTCAGGTATGCTAACCAAATATGGTGCTAAAACAGATACCATCGTTGCTAAATTATGTGATGTAGATAAAGCATTAACCTCAAAATTAAATAAATAATCTTTCTTGATTTTACTACTCATAAGCGAGAAGATAATATCTTCTCGCTTATTTTATTGCACAAAGATGGCTATTATTTTAGGAATTGACCCCGGCTCAAGGGTAACAGGTTACGGTGTGATTCGCCAAAACGGGCGACAGCTAGAATATTTAGGAAGTGGGGCTATTCGCACTACGGCTGAAGATCTGCCTACCCGTCTAAAACGGATTTATGCAGGAGTGAGCGAAATCATCACTCAATTTCAACCAAATATGTTTGCTATAGAACAGGTTTTTATGGCGAAAAACCCTGATTCTGCCTTAAAACTAGGGCAAGCTAGAGGAACAGCGATTGTTGCAGCAGTTAATCACGATCTACCTGTGTTTGAGTATGCCCCCCGATTAGTCAAACAAACCGTAACGGGTATTGGTTCTGCCGATAAAGTTCAAGTGCAAGATATGGTAACCCGTATGCTTAAACTCTCCGCCAAACCACAAGCTGATGCGGCTGATGCATTAGCCATTGCCATTACTCACGCTCATTCTATTCAACATTCACTGATTGTTGCTAAGCAAAGCCAGCAGAACGTAAGTAGTGAAAAAGAGCAAATCCTAGCCCTAATGAAAACCCGTTATAGCCGGGGAAGGTTTAGGTTAAAAGGCTAACCACAGCGGCATAATGTATAAAAACCGCTTGATAGTTGCCTATCAAGCGGTCATTTTCAGTTAAAAATTTGCAATTTACTCGCCTTCAAAAGGAGCAGAGAAACGTTCAATTCTTGCTCCAATCTGACGCAATTTTTCTTCGATGTGTTCATAGCCACGGTCGATATGGTAAATTCTAT
Organism: Mannheimia haemolytica; assembly: GCA_900638155.1. NCBI lineage: Bacteria > Pseudomonadati > Pseudomonadota > Gammaproteobacteria > Pasteurellales > Pasteurellaceae > Mannheimia > Mannheimia haemolytica. The sequence goes on from LR134495.1 coordinate 2,051,969, forward strand.
CCACAATCGTTTCACCTGTTGCAATACAGCCTGCCAACACTAAGCTGATGGAAGCACGCAAGTCAGTTGCCATTACTTCTGCTGATTTTAACTGCTCTACACCATAGCAAATTGCAGTATTACCTTCAATTTCCGCTTTGGCGCCCATACGAATCAGCTCAGGAATATGCATAAAACGGTTTTCAAAAATTGTTTCTGTAATACGGCTTGTACCTTCTGCAACGGTATTTAATAAGGTAAATTGAGCTTGCATATCGGTTGGAAAGCCCGGGTGCGGCATAGTACGAATATTTACTGCTTTCGGGCGACGACCTAGAGAATCAAGCGTGATAGTATTTTCCGTCACATCAACCTGCATTCCAGCTTCACGTAATTTTTCGATCACTGCATCAAGAGTGTCTGCTTTGGTATTACGGCAAGTAATTCGACCACCGGAAATAGCCGCTGCAACTAAAAATGTACCGGTTTCAATACGATCCGGCACTACGCTGTGTTCACAACCGCCTAAATGTTCTACCCCTTCAATAGTAATCATATCGGTGCCAGCACCTGAAATTTTTGCTCCCATTGCATTTAAGAAATCGGCAGTATCCACAATTTCAGGCTCACGAGCAGCATTTTCAATAACAGTAGTGCCTTTTGCTAGAGTACCTGCCATCATAACAGATAAAGTTGCTCCTACGCTCACTTTATCCATATAGATTCTTGCACCGTTTAAACGACCGCTTGAAGTGGCTTTGACATAGCCTTCATCAAGCTCGATCTTTGCCCCCATTTTTTCAAGACCGGAAATGTGCATATCCACCGGTCTTGCCCCGATAGTACAACCGCCCGGTAAAGAAACTTGCCCAAGTTGGAACCGGGCAACTAATGGAGCTAACGCCCAAATTGAAGCACGCATTGTTTTCACTAATTCGTAAGGTGCAACGTAATTATTGATCTTACTCGCATCAATATGTACCACGCCTTTATCGCTACCTTTTTCAACCGTTACCCCTAATTGGCGTAAGATTTTAAAAGTGGTGTCTACATCTTTTAAATCAGGCACATTTTTTAACGTAACTGGTTTTTCAGCCAAAATAGCGGCAAATAAAATAGGGAGTGCGGCGTTTTTCGCACCTGAAATATCGACAGTACCATTTAAAGAAAATGGACCATACACACGAAATTTTTCCATTTGGGAGATCCTAAAAATAATAATTTGTAGGGGCGAAAAATTTTTCGCCCAATTTTCCAACGTTTACAAAAGAGTTTGGGCGAATAGTGATTCGCCCCTACATTTCATCTATCCAACCATATTTAGCAAACGCTCAGTTTTCCATTTTTCCACGCTGAATACTTTAATGGTTAAAGCGTGAATCGCATTAGTAGTGAAATACTCAGCTAAAGGGGCATAAACCGCTTGCTGTTGTTTTACTTTTGAAAGAGAGGCAATGCTGTCACTTACTACAATAACGCCAAAGTGGGCATTTTCGCCTTGAGCGTGGACTTCTGTTGCATCAGGTAATGCTTGTTTTAAAATTTCTTCAATTTGTGATGGATTCATTCTGACTTCCTAAAATATGATTGGTAACTCACTCAAATAATAAATTGCTCAAACCAACCGTCTAAATCGTATAATGCAGCCAAAGTTCTGACAGAATCTGGCGTATTAATCAAACTGTTTGGTATGATTTTATGGTAATGATTCAGTAATTCAGCAAGTAAGGTAAAACCAGCAGAATCAATCCGAGTGATTTCTTTTAAATCCCAATATAGGCTTTGTTTCCCTGTTGGAGATAAAAAAGAAGCACGTTGCTTCCATAAAGGGAGCAACGTGTTACGAGTTAATTCGCCTGATAGTTTCACAAAAAGACTTTCGTTATTTTGCTGAATGTCCCATTGTAATGTTTTTTGAGGCATAACTAAACTACTTATTTTAAGGTGATAGGCTGTTTTGCAGCTTGTGCCACTTGTGCAGTTAAGGCATCAATCCCTTTTTGACGAATCACGCCTGCCCATTCATTTTGTTTGGTTGCAACCATACTCACACCTTCCGCTGCCATATCGTATGCTTGCCATTCGCCAGTTTTGCTGTTTTTACGCCATTTAAAGTCTAATTTGATCGGCTGTGCAGCACCTTTGCCTGACACGTTTACACGAATGCTTACGATAGATTTACCATCCACTGATTTCGGGCTTTCAATTTGCACACTTTGATCTTGATACTGGGTTAACACCTGAGCATAAGACTGCTCAACAAATTGACCAAAAGCATTAAAGAATGCCTCTTTTTGTGCGTCAGTCGCAGCCGATAAGTTTTTACCTAACACTAATTGACCTGCATATTTCACGTGAACGTGTGGCATTAAATCGTTACGCACAATGGTACGCAAATATTCAGGGTTTGATTTAATTTTCGCTTGATTTGCTTTAATATCGCCAAATAATTTATCTGCGGTTTGTTGCATTAATACATAAGGGCTAGTTTCAGCAAATGCGGTGGTTGAAAATAATGCAGAAACTGCCACTAAGCCTGTTACGATAATTTTTTTAATGTTTTTTAACATTATTGATGCTCTCCAAAACTCTACATTAGAGGTTGTTGTACTTAATTACTCTGCTTTTGGTTCAGCAGAATCACTTGCTTTTTCATCTTCAGTTTTATCTGACTTTTTATCGCCATATAAGAACTGACCGATTAAATCTTCTAACACCATTGCAGAATTGGTATCTACAAAAGTATCACCTTCTTTCATCATTGCAGTTTCACCTTCGATTACGAAGCCAACATTTAACGCAACGTATTGCTCGCCTAATAAGCCTGAGGTTTTAATTGAAAGCGAGCTGGTATCGGGAATTTGATTAAAACTTTCATTTACCGCTAATGCCACTCTCGGAGTGTAGGTTTTGTTATCAAGTGAAATATCAGCTACTCGGCCAACTACCACACCGCCAACTTTAATAGGCGCACGAACCTTTAGTCCACCGATATTATCAAAAGTTGCATACAGGGTGTAAGTTTTCTCATTTGAGAAGCCCTGCACATTTGCTACTCTTAATCCTAAAAAGACAAGAGCTGCAAGCCCGAGCAGTACAAATAAACCTACCCAAAATTCATATTTAATTGATTGACGCATTGTCTGTTCCTTTTAAAAAATCAACCGCCGAACATTATCGCAGTTAAAATAAAATCTAATCCCAAAATCACCAGTGAGGCATTTACCACCGTTCTTGTGGTCGCTTGGCTGATCCCTTCTGAAGTCGGTACACAATCGTAGCCGTTAAATAAGGCAATCCAGACTACTGCAAAGGCAAAAATCAGACTTTTAATAAAGCCATTAATTAAATCGCTGGCGTTCACCGAGTTTTGCATTACCGACCAGAAACTGCCGCTATCAACACCTTTCCAATCTACCCCAACAAGTGATCCGCCCCAAATTCCGATAGCGGTAAAAATAGCAGCTAAAATCGGCATTGAAATCACGCCCGCCCAAAAGCGAGGGGCAATGATACGTCTTAATGGATCAACCGCCATCATTTCAAGGCTGGAAAGTTGCTCTGTAGCTTTCATTAGCCCGATTTCTGCGGTTAATGCCGAACCGGCTCGTCCGGCAAATAAGAGTGCGGTAACAACAGGGCCGAGTTCTCTTAAAAGCGAGAGTGAAACCAAGGTTCCTAAACTACTTTCAGCAGCAAAATCGACCAATACCACATAACCTTGTAGGCCTAATACCATTCCGATAAATAAGCCTGACAGCATAATAATCAAGAGTGATTGCACGCCTAGCACATAAAGCTGTTTAATCAGTAATGGGGGGTGTTTTCTAAATTCAGGCTTACCAATTAATGCTCCCCACAACATGAAGGCTGAACGCCCAAATGTACGGATAAAATTAATCACAAAAGCCCCAATAGAGCTAATAAAATTAACCATTAAATAGCTCCTCCGTATAATCTTTTGCCGGATAATGGAAACGCACAGGCCCGTCTGCTTTACCGGCTAAGAATTGCACTACTTGTGGATCTTCACTAGCTTGTAAGATTTCCGGCGTTCCTTCTGCAATCACTCGTTTATCTGCCACAATATAAGCATAATCGGCAATACTTAATACCTCTTTCACATCGTGAGACACCACAATGGAGGTCAAATTCAATGCCTGATTTAACTCTTTAATCAGCTCGACAATCACCCCCATACTAATCGGATCTTGCCCGGTAAACGGCTCATCATACATAATCAGATCCGGATCTAACGCAATCGCTCGAGCAAGAGCGGCACGTCTTGCCATACCGCCGGAAAGTTCGGACGGCATTAAATTTGCCGCACCTCGCAACCCAACCGCCTCGAGCTTCAATAATACCAATTTGCGAATCAGCTCTTCGGGTAAACGGGTATGCTCCCGAATCGGGAAAGCCACATTATCGAAGGTAGAAATATCGGTAAATAACGCCCCCGATTGAAACAACATCCCCATTCGTTGGCGAATTTCATACAACTCTTTGTTATTGGCTTTGCAAATATCTCTGCCATCAAATAAAATTTCGCCCGATTCAGGTAAAATCTGCCCACCGATTAGCCTCAACAGGGTGGTTTTACCAATCCCAGAAGGCCCCATAATGGCAGTCACTTTACCTTTCTGCACTTGCAGATTCAGGTTATCGTAAATCACTCGCTCCCCTCGCTTGAAGGTCAAGTTTTTTACTTCAACCAAATTTTCCGTTTTTGTCATCAAATAGGACTCAAATTAATAAAAGTGATATTTATGGTCTATCAAATTTGCCAGAATGTCAAAAAACTTTTAATAATCTGACAAAAATCTGCCTTTACAAGCGGTCAGATTTGCTAAATTTTTTGCAAATCGGCTGAACTGAAAAAGAAAGGTTTTGTCTTAGCCAATACGAGCGTTTTCACTCGTAGATTATAAAAACATAGGATATGAGGAACATTCACAATATGAACAAAACAATGAAAAAATCATTTTTAACTGCATTCATTTTAGGCTCAACCATTGCCGCAATGCCGGCGTATGCAGAAGCAACATTACCCACAGCCGTAAACGGACAAGCGGTGCCAAGCCTTGCACCAATGCTGGAAAAAGTTCGCCCGGCGGTGGTGAGTATTGCAGTAGAAGGTAAAACCAAAGACGATAGCCGCCGCAGTCGTGAAATTCCGGAAGAATTTGAATTTTTCTTCGGTCCTCACGCCGATTTATTCGGCAACCGCTCATCAGCTCCACGCAATTTCCGTGGCGTTGGATCAGGTGCAGTCATCAATGCCGAAAAAGGTTATGTGATTACCAATAACCACGTGATCGCCAATGCCGATAAAATTACCGTAAAACTTGAAGACGGACGTGAATTTAAAGCCAAATTAGTCGGTGCCGATCCCCTTTCAGATGTGGCGTTAATTCAAGTTGAAGATCCAAAAAACTTAACTGAAATTAAATTCGCCGATTCCGATAAATTACAAGTGGGCGATTTTACAGTTGCAATCGGTAACCCGTTTGGCTTAGGACAAACTGTTACTTCAGGCATCATCTCGGCACTTGGTCGTTCAACAGGTCAATCCGATGAAGGCTATGAAAACTATATTCAAACCGATGCAGCAGTAAACCAAGGTAACTCTGGCGGTCCGTTAATTAACTTAAACGGCGAATTAATCGGGATCAATACCGCTATTATTTCCCCAAGCGGTGGCAATGCCGGCATTGCCTTTGCAATTCCAAGCAATATGGCAAACAGCCTCGTGACGCAAATTATCGAATTTGGCGAAGTAAAACGCGGAATGTTAGGCATTAAAGGCGGAGAGTTAAATGCTGACCTTGCCAAAGAATTCAATATTTCCACCCAACAAGGGGCATTTGTAAGCGAAGTCTTACCGGATTCTGCCGCAGCCAAAGCCGGCTTTAAAGCAGGTGATGTGATTACTGAAATCAACGGGCAAAAAATCCGCAGTTTCAGCGAATTACGAGCAAAAGTGGCGACTTCCGGTGTAGGTAAAGAGATTGAACTTACTTACCTGCGTGACGGCAAAGAAGCCAAAGCAAAAGTGACCTTACAATCGGATTCTGAAGCCAAAGTTACTGCTTCAAACCTCATTCCGGCATTAAAAGGGGCAGATTTTAACAACTATAGTGCCAAAGGCATTAAAGGGGTTGAAATTTCTAACGTAGAAAAAGGCTCGATTGCTGAAATGCGAAGTCTCAAAAAAGGCGATATTATCATCGGCGTGAACCGCCACTCGGTAGAAAACATTGCTGATTTACGCAAGATCTTAGATACCAAACCTTCCGTTGTAGCACTTAACATTGTGCGTGACGGGGCGAATTTCTATGTAATTTTGCAATAAACCTTTTGATCCACTCAAACAAAAGCCGATGACAAAAATCATCGGCTTTTGTTATTGCTGGGAATTTAACATCTGTCGTGCCATTTCCATACTTTGGATAATCGCTCTGCGGTTGATAGAATCATTATTGCTATCTAACACTTTACGCCAATTATCGAGAGCTTGTTGGTAGTTGTTATTTAAAAAGCTGTCAGAGGCTAACAGCAGCAAGCTGGCATTTTCATTTTTATCCAACTGTAGGGCTTGTTCGATAATGGCTTGAATTTCATCGGTCATTTTCTGCCCGTTATCGTAATAACGGGCCGTGGCAATCGCCCCTAAAATAGCCGCTCGTTTTCCGAGTAGCTTCTCGGCATTATCGTAGCAAACCAGTGCCGAATCAAAATCATTGCTTAACGCATAAGCCTGCCCGAGTTCGTACCATAAATCACCGTTATTCGGGTTTTCTCGAAGCTGATTTTGCAGACTCAATACATAGCGTTCGTTTTTCGATGTGCCGTGCGGATCACTCACCTGTTGTTGGAAATTTTGATGCTGTTGCAAGCCAGCTTGCACCACTTGATAGCGTCCGGAAAGCCCATAGTAAGCCATTCCTAACAACAAAATTGCCACGCAACTCAGGATTGCTATTTTAGCAAGCGGTCGATTTTGAGCGTTATTTTGCAAAGTAGTCTGTTCAAATTGCGTTCGCTCAAATTGGTAACGTTGCTCTGCCTCACGCTCAAACTCTTGTCTAACGTCATCTGCAAAATGTTGGGCAAATTTGACCACTTGTTGGTAGTTTTCTTGGCTTAATTGCTCACGAGTTTTCATTTTTGTTGCCTTTACTTTTGCGAGTTCGCCACAAAATGGCTAAAAATAACAAGCTAAACAGACCAACCGGCAAGCCCCATAATACCCATGTTTGTGGCGTGAACGGTGGATCGTAATTCACAAAACTGCCAAAACGTTCGGTCATAATGCGGATAATCTCCTCATTACTTTTCCCTTGATTCACCATTTCATACACTTCAATTCGCATATTGTAAGCCGCCGTAGCATTGGATTCGACCAAGTTTTGGTTTTGGCATTGCAAACAGCGTAGCGAACGAGCCAGTGAAATCGCCCGTACTCGATCCGCCTCATTTTGAAATTGTAAAGTGTCCACCATTTCAGCTTGAGCCGTGCCGACAAATAGCCACAAACCTAATACAAGCGGTAATATTTTGCGGATTTTTTGCAAAAAGCCGGTGGAAATGGTGCTATTTCTCATTCCTGAGAGCCTCTAATTTAGGGAGAAAATCCTGTGCAAAATCAGGGTTGTAGCCTTTTTGCTGGTAGCGCACCACACCGTGTTTATCAATCAAATAACTGGACGGTGCAGAAGATACTTTAAGGGTTTGAATCAAAAAGCCTTTCTCATAATCATCGATGATTAAGCTAAACGGATTTCCCCAGTTTTTTAATGCGTTAAGTGCATCATTTGGGCGATCGCTATAGGTTAAGCCAACAATCGGCACGCCTTTTTGTTTTAATTCCAACAAAATCGGGAACTCTTTAATGCACCAAGTACACCAACTTGCCCACACATTGAGAATATAGGGTTCTTTCGGCAAGCTGTTGTTGTTTAAATGCGCGTTACTATCAAGTAAGTTCTTGCTTACAAACTCAGGAAACGGCTTGCCCTGCCAATCTTCGGTAGGGACTAGGGCATCTTTGTTCATTAACGGCACAGTTAAAAAGCCAACAATCACTACTAGCAATAGTAGTGGAATAAGCAACAAGATTTTTTTCATTTTTTATGTTCTCTACGATAACCGAATAACACTAACAGCGCAGCAAGCATCATTATCATACCACCTAACCACAAGGCTTGCACATAAGGCTTGTAGTGCAAACGGAAGGCATATTCCAGATTGCCGAACTTATCCCCCATCACAATGTAAATATCGTCTAAATTGTGGTGGAAAAGCCCCACTTCCGCCATTGTCATCGTTCTTACATCATAATAGCGTCTTTCCGGTGTGACGGTTGCCAACAATTTGGCATCTTGGCTGATAGAAAAAATGGCTTGCTCGGCGGTGTAGTTCGGGCCAATGAGATCATTATAATTTTCATATTTGAAGGTATAACCGGCAAGTTCCGCCTCTTGATTCGGCTTTAACCGCACGCCGATTTCATCGCCGTAATAACTGTTCATCATTGCCCCAATCACGCAAACCGCAAAGCCGATATGGGCTAACCGCATCGCAAGCGGTCGAATTTGCCACATTTTTTGCGAATAGGGCAAATGGGTGAGAATAATCCAGATCGCAAGGCTGATAAATATGGTGGGTAACGGCTGCAAAGCAAAATGCTCTCTTTGCGAGATGGAGGCATAAATCAACCCTAACGCTAAACCGACTGCAATCGGCAGTAACCAAAGTTTTACCAATATCTGCTTATTTGAAATCTGTTTCCAGCCCAGCACCACCGCAAATCCCATTACAATCATTAGCGGCAACGCTAATGGCGTGAATACGCTTTTGAAATAAGGTGCACCCACTGAAATCGATCCCCAGTTCATTACCGTGAAGATCATTGGGTAGAAAGTCCCCAGCAACACCACAGAGGCTGCCACACTAAATAAGCCATTAATCAATAAAAATGCCGTTTCTTTAGAAAGCAAATTGAAACGCACTTTGCCTTGCCAGAGATTCGCTCGAAATGCAAACAAGGAAAGGGCAATGAAACTTAAGCCGAAGAATAAGATCAGCAGTGCCATTCCTCTGTCCGGATCGACCGCAAAGGCGTGAACCGAGGTCAGTACGCCCGAACGAACAATAAAAGTGCCTAATAGGCTTAAAGCAAAGGCGAAAATGGCAAGTAAAATCGTCCAATAATAGAAAATGCCCCGCTGTTGGCTCACAATTAAACTATGCACCAATGCCGTACCGAGTAACCAAGGCATTAGGGAGGCGTTTTCCACCGGATCCCAGAACCACCAGCCACCCCAGCCGAGTTCGTAGTACGCCCACCACGCCCCTAAAATAATGCCGGCGGTGAGAAATCCCCACGAAATCATCGTCCAAGGGCGAATCCAACGCATAATGGCTGCGTCCATTCCGCCTGAAACGAGGGCGGCGACAATCATTGCAAAACTTACCGCAAAGCCGACATATCCTAAATAGAGCAAAGGCGGGTGAAAGATGAGCCCAATATCTTGCAACATTGGGTTGAGATCTCGCCCTTCAGGTGGTGGTGGAAAGCCACGTTCAAATGGGCTGGAAACCAATAGAATGAAAAGTAGAAAACCTAGTGCAATTAGCCCTAACATCGCTAAGGTTCGGTTGGCAAACAAGCGGTCAATTTTTTGCGAAAATTTGCAAAATACCGCAGACCAAATCACAAGAGCGGTGAGCCAAAACAGCATTGAGCCTTCGTGTCCGCCCCAAGTGGCGGCAAATTTAAAGAAATCGGGAAGTTGGCTGTTGGAATGAGCGGCAACATAGATAACCGAAAAATCATCGGTTAGAAAAGCATAAGCTAAGGCAGAAAAGGAAAATGTGGTAAAAGCAGCTTGCAAATAAGTGAAAAGCGGAGCCAATGCCAGCCAATGATATTGCTTGCGAACTTCGCCTAGCAGTGCAAAACCAACTTGAAAAATGGCGGTAATTGCAGCCAATAAAAGTGAAAAATAGCCGAGTTCCGGTAGCATAAAAAATCCAAAAAATGACCGCTTGTAAAGGCAAAATAGGACGAAAATATACAGTCGATTAAATTCCCCTCTTTAGCAAAGAGGGGATAGGGGAGATTTGGCAGAAGTCATTAACGAAGAAAATAAATAAAACTGACTTTAAAAATAAGCCTATTCATTCTCTCACTTCGCCAATTGCGACTGCCAAATCTCCCCCTGCCCCTCTTTGCTAAAGAGGGGGGCTATATAGCCCCCACCCTATTACTTAAATAAAATTACTCAAACTTACTTCTTTTTAGCTTGCAACCGTTAGTTGCCCTGCATAAAGGATAAAGTAACGTAAGCAGAGTACACCGATTAAGTCGAAAATGGAAATTAAGATAATAAATTTCGCATTGTGTTTCAAGCGGTGGCTACCAAAAATATTGGCAACAAGCGGAATCGCAATACCGATTAACATTACGCCTATCCAGAACACATTCCCCCAGAAGCCGTTAAGTGCATTGGTTAAAGCGAGCGATTTATCTGCTCCACCGAAGTGTAAGCCCACAAAGAACGCTACAATTAACCCCAATTCGGTTACCATAATCGGCACTTCAAATTTGTGCATAAAGTGGACTTCGTGGCTTTCACCGGATAACTTGCCTGCGAGTAAAATCACTAGGAAAGTTGCTGCAATACCTGACGATGCCCCTGATGCCAAGAATAGTGCCGGTAACACAGGGTTATTCAGCATCGGGTAACTCACTAACGCCGAGAGTAAGAAACCGGTGTAAGCACCAAGTACAGCAGCCAACACGAATAACACAAACTCGATTGGTTTTAATAATTTTGCTTCAGCAAAATCGATCAAACCAGAGACCACAGGTAGATACCGAACAATCCAATCTTTAAACATTATGGCGATCCAAACCACCAATACTGCCATATAAAGTTGGAATAACATTACCCCCATCGACATTACTGAGGTAAAGTTATAGTTGAACATTAATTTCCAGAATGTCCAAGGTTTGGTTAAGTGGAAAATCAGTAACAGTAAGCCAATAATGGTTGGTAATGTGCCAAGAATAGCTGCACTACGAATAATCCAGTTTTGGCTTGGTTTTTCCATTTTGACACCGCTATTGCGGTAAGCAATCGCTAACTGAACCGCACCTGATGAAATACCAAGTAGGAACAAGTAAATGGCGATAGTGCCGTCCCAAACAAGGTTTGGGGTTTGGAAAGGTACATATTCATTCATTATCTATGTTCTCCTTTACCAAATGGAATGTGATATAAATTCGGCTCCGTGCCTAATGCCGTTTTGGTGCGATAAACCGGATTATTTTTCACTTTATGGAAAATATCGCTACTTGGATCATTCATATCACCAAAGGTTAGTGCTTTAGTCGGACAAGCCTCTACACAAGCAGGCTGTTTGCCTTCTGCAAGATTGGTATCTCGGCAGAAATTACATTTATCCGCCGATTTTTTCTCAGGATGAATAAAACGTACACGATACGGGCAAACCGCAATACAGTATTGGCAACCGACACACAAATCTGAGTGTACATCAACAATCCCGGTTTCAGGATCGATAAATGAAGCACCGGTCGGGCAAACACTGACACAAGGAGCATTGGTACAGTGTTGGCAAGATTGGCGGAAAAACTCATATTGTACGTTCGGAAACTCACCGAAAGGCTCACTACGGATAATTTCTAAACGAGAAACCCCTTCCGGCACTTTGTTGGTGGTGCGACAAGCGTCCATACAAGCAGTACAGCCGATACAAGCGGTTTCATCGTGAACCATCGCATAGCGGATTTTCTTTTGTTCTTTCTCAGTAGCAAGAGTTATGGAGGTGGCAAGCCCTGTACTTGCCACAACTGCGATAGCACCTGCCCCTGAGACGAAATCTCTACGGGTGCAAGTCATTATTTTGTTCCTTTTGCTTCTGTGGCTTTCATTTCAGGATTTTTAAATTCGCCTGAATGAATTTTGGTATGACAATCTGTACAAAGTTTAATACGTTGTTTTTCAGAAATGTCTTTCATCGGATCTTTTTCCGGGTGAATTTCATGACAGTTGGTACAAGCAATTTTAGTTGCGTGCGTGTCGTGAGCCCAGAATTTTTCACGCAATTTCTCTGCCGTATGGCAAGCAAAACAGACTTGATTTTGCTCATTTACCGAACGTTCAAGTGATGGGTTACTTGCTTTACCGTGTGGGTTAAAACGCATTACGTCTTTTGCCCCTTTGCGGTGGCTTTCAGAAATATTACCGTGGCAACTTACACAAGTGAGTGGCTCTCCATTATTCGGGCTTTTCACATCTTTTTGGAAATGTTTGCCTGCGTGATGGAAAGGCTTACCTGTTGCGTTTGCCGATTCGTGACATTGAGTACAATATTTATTTGGATCACGGCGTGCATCTTGAGCTACTTTTGCATCATCAGCCGTTTCTGATTGCCAAAGAGGTTTTGGCTGCTCAGGCATTAACGCATTCGCACTGGAAATTGCAAAAAAACCTGCAAATACGACCGCTTGTATGAGGGCGACTGCTCGCCCTGCTTTTGAGATTAATTTTTTCATAGTTCACCTCAAGCTACATTATTTTGCTTCTGCTTTTGGTGCTGCTACCGGTTTGTCTGCTTCTTCTGCGGGTAATAAACCTTTAGCACGAGCTTCTTTTTCCCATTGAGGAACCACAGTTTTTAAGAACTCATCTTTTGCTGCTTGCTCTTTAGGAATATCTAAACCAATAGCAAGTTGTGCTTTCTCTTTAGTTGAGATGTCCGGAATCGCCACTGGCGTTGTTACACCGTGTTTCGCTAACACTACACCTAATTTAGCACGGGCATCTGCCGCACGGTCGATACCTGTTGCGATGGTACGTAACATTACATCAGGTGCGTGGAAGTGGTTACCGTGACCTGCTGCAGAGTAATCCCAACGCCATTGAGCGTGACGAATTGCCATTAAGATCTCTTTCATCTCTTCTTGAGTTGCTCCAGCTTCCCAAGCAGCTTTCGCTTCAAAGTGAGCTTTCACTAATTGATCTTCTAAGCGAATCATTGCCTCTTTTACTTCGTGTTTATACTCTTTTACACGTTTTTCCAATGTTTCTTTGCTTTGTTCATGACAAGTTTTACAAGTCGCTTCAAATTGGTCAAACGGATTACCGATTTTGTGGTCAGTATAAACTTTGTCGTCTTTGTCTTTCACTTTTGGCATATGGCAATCAATACAGGTTACACCATTTTTCCCATGTGTACCTTGTGACCAAACTTCAAAATCTGGGTGCTGCGTTTTTAGCATAGGAGCTTTCGATAAAGCATGAGTCCAGTCTGTAAAATTGATTTCATCGTAGTATTTTTCAATGCTATCTACATCTACACCTTTATCCCAAGGGAAAGTTACATCTGTTTTATTTTTGAAATAGTACTCCACATGGCAGTTAGCGCACACAGCAGGGCGTTTACCATGTTTATCTAAATCCTCAAACTTCCAACCAACCGTATTCAATGCACGTAATACGTGAGGACGTGCAACACGTAGTGCAGGTTTACCTTGTTTAAACTCTTCTGATGTCGTGTCATGGCAGTCTGCACAACCTATTGAGTTTACAATTTCAGCACCATATTTCGCCCATTTAGGATCAAAATATCCTCGCTCACCTTTCTCCTCAATTAAGCGTGGAACATCAGGGCCTTTACATGTCCAACAAGCCATAGGTTGTGGACCATCATTTTCATCTTTAGGCGCACCGGTACGCAAAATATCACGCACATCGGTAACGGCATAAAAGTGACCTCGTGGTTTATTATAATCTTTCGCAAAAGCATAGCCTGCCCACAAAATAACATAACGAGGGTCAGCCTCTAACGCACTTCCTCGATCTGTGGATTGGGCAGTTGACTTCCAAGAATCGTATTGTAGCGGATATTTTTCTGCAAATAGGTGGTTTGCAGACTCAATTTTCACGCCTAATTTTTCATGCTTAACTGCTTTATCTGTTAATGATTCAGTTTTCGCCTCTTCAGCTAAAGCAGTTTGTAAACACCCCAATATTGAAATTGTTGCCACCGCTAGGCTTTTTATTAAAAATTTCATTTTGGCTCTCCCACTCAGGTAAAAATAATTAGATAAAAATAAGAATTTTTCCTATTAAAATTAATAAGATAATCCCTGATATTCAGTTGCGAGAATATGAAATTTAAACCAAGCCGACTATATCAAAATGAAGATTTATTGAATTAAATCAATAAAATTCAGCAAAATACCTCTTAAGTAGTAAACCCTTTGTCTACCTAAATAAAAACGACTTTTATTTATCCAAATAAATAATGAAATCATACTGAGTTTTACCGAAAATAAAGTTTAAAAAACAGGGAATTTATGTTATCTATATTGCCTGGTTTTAAAATAATAAAAATATTAAGGACACAACATCCATGAATGGAGCAAGATTTATCACCGAGAGTTTAAAAGCTCACGGGGTAACGACACTTTTTGGCTATCCGGGCGGGGCGATTATGCCTACCTACGATGCAATTTATGATTCCGGTTTAGATCATTTACTTTGTCGCAATGAACAAGGTGCTGCAATGGCGGCTATCGGTTATGCCCGTGCAACAGGCAAAGTAGGGGTTTGCATTGCGACCTCCGGCCCAGGGGCAACTAATTTAATCACCGGTTTAGGCGATGCCGCACTTGATTCTATTCCTGTAGTTGCGATTACCGGACAAGTTGCCAGCCATTTAATCGGCACTGATGCCTTCCAAGAAGCTGATGTATTAGGTCTGTCGCTCGCTTGTACTAAACACAGTTTTATTGTTCAGAATATTGAGGAGCTACCTGAAATTTTAGCCCTTGCATTCCAAATTGCACAAAGTGGCAGACCGGGTCCTGTTTTGGTTGATGTACCACGAGATGTTCAGTTAGCACTAACCAATGCCCAGCCTATTGTTTATCCTAAAGAACCTGCCGATGCACAAGATCCCAACAAATTAGTGGTTGCCAAACAATTATTAGTCACCGCCAAACGCCCGGTACTTTATGTCGGCGGTGGCGTTGGTATGGCTGATGGTGTACAAGCGGTCAGAAATTTCATAAAAATTGCAAATATTCCCTCTGTTTCGACCTTAAAAGGCTTAGGTACAATTGAGCCTACCGCTCCGCTTTATATGGGGATGATCGGAATGCACGGCACAAAAGCGGCAAATTACGCCGTGCAAGAGTGTGATTTATTAATCGCCTGCGGGGCTCGCTTTGATGACCGTGTTACCGGCAAATTAGACACTTTTGCCCCTCACGCTAAAGTGATTCACATTGATATCGACAATGCGGAAATCAACAAGCTCCGTCAAGCACAAGTTGCCTTAAAAGGGAATTTAATTGAAGCCGTGGATTACTTGGCTCAACCATTAGATATTGAAGCATGGCGTGAAGATGTGCGTAATTTAAAGCAGCAATTTGACTTTCAATATCAAGAAAATAGTGGTGATGGCGATATTGATGCCGTGGCATTATTACATACGCTTTCACAGCGTAAAGCCAAAAACAGCATCGTCACTACCGATGTAGGGCAGCACCAAATGTGGTCGGCACAACATTTAACGTATCACGATCCGAAAAACTATATCACCTCTGCCGGTTTTGGCTCTATGGGTTTTGGCTTGCCTGCGGCGATTGGGGCAATCAAAGCCCGATCGGAAGATCAGGTTATTTTAATAACCGGTGATGGCTCGATTATGATGAATATTCAAGAACTCGGCACGCTTAAAAGAGCTGATTTAGCGGTCAAGATCCTATTACTGGATAACCAACGTTTAGGTATGGTTCGCCAATGGCAATCGCTGTTCTTCCACGGGCGACACAGCCAAACCATTTTAGATGATAACCCTGATTTTGTGTTGTTGGCGAAAGCCTTTGATATTGATGGCGAGCGAATTGAGAAAGCGAGCGAAGTTTCAGATGCAATAGACAGAATGCTCAATGCCAAAGGGGCTTACTTACTTCACGTTTGTATTCCACAGGAAGATAACGTTTGGCCACTGGTGCCGCCGGGGGCGTGTAATGCCGATATGTTAGACGATGAGGTATAGGAGAATAAGATGGAAGAATATCAATTAACGCTTAAAGCTAACAAACGCCCTGAAACCTTAGAGCGTATTTTACGGGTTATACGTCACCGTGGTTTTGAGGTGAAATGCTTAAATGTAGAATCAACAGGCAGCACCTTTAACCTAAATTTTACATTAGCAAGCAAACGCCCACTCTCTCTTTTAAGCCATCAATTAGAAAAACTGTTTGATATCATTGAAATCAATTAATCAAGCTTTTCATTCGCCGTGTAAAAAAATACACGGCTTTTTTATGCTTAAAATTTATCATTCGCTATCCTTTTGATTTTATTCATTTCTTCAAATTTCAACTCTTTTTTTTCGCTTATTGCTCTTTATTTTCCCATTCAATAGATCTAACATACTACATATAGTGTTAAATAATGTTAAAAAGCACAATATATTGTGTTAATGAATTAGTAATGGAAAATCTCAGATTCAGTTCGGAACAAATTGTTTGGCAAGAAGTGCCGAATGAAACCTCACTTGCTTTTCTGATTACAGGCTGCCCGCTTGGCTGTAAAGGTTGCCATAGTGCGGATAGTTGGAAAGCCTGTCTTGGGAAAGAGCTTAGCAGTGAATATCTCTCTGAACGCCTAAAACGCTACCAAGGCTTAATTAGCTGCGTATTGTTTATGGGCGGAGAATGGGAAGCAGAAAAATTACTGCCGCTGTTGCAACTGGCAAAAAAACAGGGGCTAAACACCTGTCTTTATAGTGGTTTGGAGCAGCACGAAATCGCCGATACTTTATTACACGAGCTAACCTACTTAAAAACCGGGCGTTGGATTGCCGAACGAGGCGGGCTGGAAAGTTTAACCACTAATCAACGCTTTACTGATTTACGCAATAACCAAAATCTTAACCATCTTTTTATTCGAGGAGCTTCAATATGATTCGCTTACAACCGACACAATTAGACGGAAAACTACACTTCATTAATCAATATATCCAAGCTAAAAATGCCGCAGACGGTTCAAAAATGGATGCTAACGCCAATGTCACGCAAAAAAACATAGCGACAATGGAAAATGAGCTGATGAAAGACTTTTTTGTGCAAATCAATCGAGCAAAAGTGAGTGAAAAAATTGCAAAACTTTTTGGAAAAGAGACCGCTTGTGAATATTTACGTCAAATTGAAGCACACGAAATTTACGTACACGATGAAACCAGCCTAAAACCCTACTGCGTTTCAGTCACTATGTACCCTTTCTTGCGTGATGGTTTGACTAAACTTGGCGGCGAATCCAAAGCCCCGAAACATTTAGCCTCATTCTGCGGTTCTTTTATCAATTTTGTATTTGCAGTCAGCTCTCAGTTTGCCGGCGCAGTCGCCACGGTTGAATTTCTGACCTATTTTGACTATTTTGCCCGCAAAGATTACGGCGATAATTACTTACAAACTCATCGCTCAGACATTGAAAACCACCTGCAACAAGTTGTGTATAGCATCAACCAACCGGCAGCCGCGCGTGGTTATCAAAGCGTATTTTGGAATATTTCGGTATATGACAAATTCTATTTTGAAGCGATGTTTAATCGTTTTGTTTTCCCTGATTTTGAGAAACCAAATTGGGAAACCACTTCAAAATTACAACTTTTCTTTATGCAATGGTTCAATAAAGAGCGAAGCAAAGCGATTCTCACTTTCCCTGTTGTGACCGCAGCAATGCTTACCGAAAAGGGTAAATGTAAAGATGACGAGTTTGCCAATCAAATGGCAAAAGAGCTATCTCAAGGCAATTCATTCTTTATTTATCAATCAGATAATCCGGATTCCCTTGCTTCTTGCTGTCGCTTGAGAAATGAAATCAGCGATCACAGCTTCTCCTATTCATTAGGGGCTGGTGGTGTTGCGACAGGTTCAATCAATGTAATTACTATTAATATGAACCGTTTGGTGCAAGATAACCGTGATTTAAGCGAAGAAGTCAGCAAGATCCATAAATATCAATACGCTTACCGCAAACTGATGGAAGAGTATTTAGCTGCCGGTATGTTGCCGGTTTACGATGCCGGTTTTATTTCACTGCATAAACAATTCCTGACTATTGGCATTAACGGAATGGCAGAAGCTGCTGAATCACAAGGTTTAACCGTAGGTTACAATCCAGACTATATTGATTTTGTGCAATCTCGGTTAAAAATTATTTTCCAAGCTAACCAAGCAGCCGGTGAAAAGTATGGGGTAAAATTTAATACCGAATTTGTGCCTGCTGAAAATTTAGGGGTCAAAAACGCCAAATGGGACAAAGAGGACGGCTATTTCGTACCACGAGATTGCTACAATTCCTATTTCTATGTGGTAGAAGATGAAGAAATTAATGCTTTGGATAAATTCTTACTGCACGGCAGAGAGCTGATTGAATGGCTGGACGGAGGCTCCGCTCTACACTTGAATTTAGACGAAGCCTTAACCCAAACCGGATATCGCTCCTTGTTGGATACCGCCGCTAAAACCGGCTGCAATTATTTTTGTATTAACGTTAAAATCACGATTTGCAACGAATGTAGCCACATCGACAAACGCACGTTGCACAGTTGTAGCAAATGTGGCTCCGATAATATTGATTACGGCACTCGGGTAATCGGCTATTTAAAACGAGTCTCCGCCTTTAGTTCCGCCCGCCAAAAAGAGCATAGCTTGCGTTTCTATCACCGAGAAGCAGCTTAATTGAAAACTGCGGTTGTAGCCCTTTACAACCGCTTTTTTAGTGATTATATTAAAGCCTCATTTAGTCGGGGTGCTTGTTTTTACAAGCTGAGAAATACCCGTTGAACCTGATGCAGTTAGCACTGACGTAGGAAACTAAAGGCGTAAACCCATCTATTCCCCGTTGGTGTTGGTGCGTTGTTTTTCAATCATATTAAGGAATAACGATGACCACATCACTCCCCTATCACTCGCATTATTTGCAAAAAATTCGACAAAATCGACCGCTTGTTCACAACATTACCAACATTGTTGCTGCTAATTTTTCCGCCAACGGCTTATTGGCTCTTGGTGCTTCGCCCATTATGGCAGCCGCTATTGAGGAGATGGAATCCGTGCCGGCACTCAGTAACGCCGTGGTGATTAATATCGGCACGCTTATCGGCAAAGAAGTAGAAGCAATGGAGCTTGCCGGCAAAACCGCCAACCGTTTAGGCATTCCGGTCATTCTTGACCCTGTCGGCGTTGGAGCAACACCTTTCCGCCGTCAAACAGTTGAAACCTTACTCAAACAAATTCACTTCACCGCCATTCGTGGAAATGCGGGGGAACTAGCTACCCTCGCCGATGTAGAATGGCAAGCCAAAGGCGTTGATGCCGGCGAAGGTTCACATAGTCTTGTAGAAATCGCTCAACAAGTTGCTACCCGTTACCAAACTCTAGTGGCGATAAGTGGCGAAACCGACGTGGTAAGCGATGGCTTACGCACGGTATTCCTCAAAAATGGTAGCCCGATGTTCCCCCAAATTACCGCCTCAGGTTGTCTATTGAGTGCCGTGTGCGGGGCATTCTTAGCCGTTGCCGAAAAAGAGCAATATTTCAACGCTCTTGTTGAGGCTTGCGCCGCTTATGCCATTGCAGGCGAAGTAGCCGCTAAAGCACTCAAACCGACCCAATACGGACAATTTGCCGTCAATCTACTGGATACACTTGGAGCATTAACGCCTGAAACCGTTGAGCAATATGCGAGGGTTGAATATGTCTAAAACTCACTCAAACCCAACTAAAGTGGCGGTTGCCTCAATGGTCGGCACGGCGATTGAATATTTTGATAACTACATCTACACGATGGCAGCAGTGCTGGTGTTTAACGTGCAGTTTTTTAATAGCGATGATCCGGTTTCCAACCAATTAATGTCGCTTTCCGTGCTTGCCCTTGCCTTTTTCACCCGCCCGATGGGGTCGATTTTATTCGGGCATTTTGGTGATAAATACGGACGCAAACAAACCCTGATTGCCTCGCTCTTATTAATGGGCTTATCTACCGTAGCAATCGGGCTTTTGCCTAATTATGCCGCCATTGGCATTTGGGCAACCGTGTTGCTCTGCCTCTGTAGAATCGGACAAGGTTTAGGCTTAGGCGGCGAATGGGGCGGAGCTGCTCTCGTTGCCACCGAACACGCCCCGAAACACAAGCGGGCATTTTTTGGTATTTTTCCGCAAATGGGCGCACCAATCGGCTTGCTATTGGCAAACGGAGCGTTCTACTTGGTAAATTTAATTTACGGTGAACAAGCCTTCTTGGATTGGGCTTGGCGAATACCGTTTGTAGGCTCGATTGTGATGATTGCTATTGGGCTTTATATCCGAATTAAGATCAGCGAAAGCCCGATTTTCCTTAAAGCAGAACAACAAGGTAAAAACCGCCATACCCCACTTAAAACCTTGTTCAGCCAACACCTCAAGCCCTTTATTATCGGTGTGTTGATTGCCACCGCCGGCTATGTGTTGTTCTACATTTTAGTTGCTTTCACCCCAATTTTCGTCAAAAGCCCGGTGGCAGTTTCTCAAGCAGGACTCGCTACAGGCTTAGGTTTACCGGCAAATCTCTACACCCAATATTTGCTGATTACCTCCGTGATTTTCGGCATTGCGATTTTCTTCTCCGGCATTTATGCAGACAAAATCGGACGCCGTTTACTGCTGTTAATTGCCACAGGAGCAACCGTAGTTTACGGCTTAACAATGCCGTTTTTCCTCGAAAACGGCACACCGACTTCGATCTTTATTTTCCTCACCATTGGAATGATCTTAATCGGCTTAAGCTTCGGCCCGATGGCTGTGATTCTGCCCGAACTCTTCCCAACAGAAGTACGTTACACAGGGGCTTCGCTTGCCTACACCGCTGCCGGTATTTTAGGAGCTAGCGTGTTCACCATTATTGCAGTCAAAATCAATGAAAATTTTGGCTTATTCGGTGTAGGGGGCTATTTATCTATCGCCTCATTACTGAGCTTCTGGGCATTGTGGCAAGTTCACGAAACCAAAGACTTGGAATTAGCGGAGATTTAAAGAAAGGGCAAAGAAAACAAGCGGTCGATTCTGCCATTTTTTCTGCAAAATCGACCGCTTATCTTTCTATTTTGTGAACCTCCTCACAAAAATGGTGCTGATAAAAATAACTAACATTACCGGAATGGTTAAACCAAGAGGTAAATGCACTTGGTGGTAAGAAAGAAGGTGGTATAAGACGAATCCGGCAAGCCATAATCCGGCGGCAATCCAATCAACATTAGGCTGTGCTTGGCGGCGTTTTAACACAAAGAAGTCCGCAATTTGCACGGCAATCATCGGGGCGAATACCGAGCCTATCAGCAACAGGAAATTTTCATATTGAGTAACCGGTAAACTGATTGCCAAGAGTGTGCCGATGATTGCCACTAAAATAGCGGTAGGGGTTTCTTTAAATTTTACCGTGATATTGCTGGCACTGACACCGGCGGAATAGGCATCAAGAAACGTGGTAGTCACAGTCGAAAGAATCATCACCATAATGCCGATAAGGCTCATTCCTGTCATCAGTAACATCGGGGCAATTTCGGTTTGTCCGGTAAATAACACCATACCCAGCCCTAACGCATACATCCACGCACTGGTTATCAAATAGCCTACAGTTGCCGAAAGGGTTGCGGCAAAAGGCTTTTTCGCTTTAGCTGTGTAGTCTGATACCAGCGGTAGCCACGAAAGAGGCATAATAGTCGCTAGCTCCACGGCGGTGCTAAACGGCATTTCACCCGAAACGGGGAAGTTTTCCCGCCCATTCAACACTTTAATGCTTAGCCATAAGGTGAGTAAAAACATAGCAACTAAGGTGAATAACTTGAATTTTCCAACCTGATTAGAGCCGGTAAACAGCCATAGCACAATCATCAATCCAAGCACGATTGCCCAAAGTGAGAATGCCGAATATTCCCATAAGGCAAGGCTTAGGGCATTGCTGATTTCCGCTCCGGTGTAAATCATAATAGCCGTCCAACCCACAAGCTGTAGCACATTGGCAAGGGAGAAAAACACTGAGCCTTTGCCGAAGGAAATCTGCACTGTTTGCATCGCATTTTTGCCGGTTTTCGCTCCAATTAAGCCAGCAGCAAAAAACAATACACCGCCTAATAAATGCCCTAACACTATCGCTAGTAAGCCTTGTTGCCAGCCGAGTGGGGCAATCCAAGTGCCGACCACGATTGCACTGGCACTAATGCCGGCACCCGCCCAAATCAAACCACTGTTTAGCGTACTAAGTGTTCTATTCATCACTGCCTCCATTTGTAAAATTTGCCAAGTTTTTGACCGCTTGTTGCCAATCTTTTTCTTGGGTAATGGCACTTACCACGGCAGCACTGCCAACACCGGCTTGCATCACCTGTTTGATATTATCTTGTTGGATACCGCCAATCGCCACGGTTGGAATCTTAAGCGGTGCAACCAGTTGGACATATTTAGCTAAATTGGTTAAGCCTTGTGGTTGAGACCGCATTGCTTTGGTTTGGGTAGGGAATACGTGACCAAAAGCAATATAAGAGGGTTTAACTGCCAACGCCCGCATTATTTCAAAGTAGCCGTGAGTTGAAACACCAAGCCGCAGTCCGGCTTGTTGGATTGTATTTAAATCGGCGGTGGCTAAATCTTCCTGCCCTAAATGCACGCCGTAAGCCCGATATTTAACCGCTAACTGCCAGTAATCATTTACAAACAAACGTACCTTGTGCTGTTTCGCTAGTTCCACCGAACGGGCAATTTCCTGCTCAATCTCTGCAAGCGGTCGATTTTTGATTCTAATTTGCAAGGTTTTTACCCCTCTCAAAATCAAGCGTTCAATCCATTCAAGGCTATCGACCACAGGGTAAAGCGCAAGTTGATACTCCGTTGGAGTAAAAGGCTCTATCGGCGATGTAAGTGGTGCAGAAATCAGCTCAGTTTGTGGGAAGAAAGCGATATCATCAGGGTAGCTGGTGTGGCAAAGTGAACTGAGAGCAGTTTGCCCTCTGCCTTGTTTTTCCGATAAGCCTTTTTGCAAATAAGCGGTGGCAACAGTGACGGCATCAGCTAAATCAAAGCCGGTTGCCAACATCGCTCCAATCGCTGAAGCGTAGGTGCAACCTGTGCCGTGGGTATTCACACTTTGCAGTCTGGCGTGGCTAAAGGCATAAATTTCATTTGCAGTGAGGAGGTAATCAGTTACCGTTTCCCCTTGCCATTCAAAATGTCCGCCTTTGGCTAACACGGTTTTGATTCCCTGTGCAAACAGTTTTTGGGTAGCGGTTTTCACATCATCAAAGGTCAGGATTTCTGTTTCGCTTAATAAAGCAAGTTCAGTACCGTTTGGAGTGATTAAATCCACCAGTGGATACAATTTTTGTTGCACAATCGGCAGTAAAATACTGTCAGATAACGCCTGCCCACTGCTTGCTACCGCCACAGGGTCGTAAACCACATAGCAATAATGCGAACTTTCCGCACGGATTTTTTGAATATATTCACACAATATCTCTACTTGTGCTTGCGAGCAGAGTAAGCCGATTTTGATTGCATTCGGGCAGCCTTGAACCAGCAAGGCTTCAAACTGTTGGCGGAAAGTGTGATCATCAACAGGGGTGACACACAGCACACCGTGCGGATGTTGAGCCGTTACAGAAGTAACCACCGAGCAACCCACTAGGTTAAAATCGTGAAAGGTATGTAAATCGGTTTGCAGACCGGCACCGGCACAAGAGTCAGAACCTGCAACCGTCCAAATGACGTTAGGTTGGTATTGAGAGCTTGAATAATTAGACATCGCAAAATCCTCATAATATGTTTAAGATTTTGCTTGCCAGAGATGTGGTGATGAGCCAAAAATCTGAATTTTGGTAAAACTTGTTCCCTACGCAGGTACTAACCTACAGGTTCCACGGATCTCGCATTTGCGATCTCAGCCTTACGGCACTCCGACAAGCGTTTTTAGTATAGCTTACAAGCGGTTATTTTCCATCAAAAATTTGCAAGCGAGCTAAATTTAATCGATCTTCCCACAATTTAAACAGTAAAGGTACATCTGTTTCGGGTCGTTAAAACGTGAAAGTGTTTCGAGCTGTTGTTGCGATTGCTTCAACAGCGGTAAATCAAGCCAATTTGCCACGCTAAATTGTAATTGAGCTTTGAAATCACGGGCAAGCGTGCCAAATAAGCTGTCATCTTGCTCCGCAAACCATTGTAAGCCGAACTGTTCGACTTTAGGTTGGTTTTCCGCTTCACGTTTTTGGTTGATCAATTCAGATAACGCATTATATGCCACATTAAAATTGCCCAACTCATCAACCAATCCGTGTTTTAACGCATCAGTTCCCAGCCACACTTGCCCTTGAGCCACTTTATCTACCGCCTCTTTTGGCATTTTCCTGCCACGAGAAACCAGCTCTAAAAAACGGTCGTAGCCGTTTTCAATCCCAATTTGCAGCACTTCTGCCTGCTCTTGCGGTAGGCTTTTTAAACCGGCTTGTTGTGCTAGGGCAGAAGTCGCTATGCCGTCTTCGCTCACACCGAGATTTTTAGCGGTTTTTTCAAAAGTTACTGCTAAACCGAAAATACCGATAGAGCCGGTAAGCGTATTCGGGCTAGCAATAATTTTATCGCTAGTAGCCGCAATCCAATAACCGCCCGATGCTGCCATTCCGCCCATTGAAGCAACCACCGGTTTGCCGGCTTGTTGAAAGGCTTCCACTTCTTGGCGAATCAGTTCAGACGCCACAGCACTGCCGCCGGGGCTGTTAATGCGTAGAATTAAGCCTTCCACATTTTTGTCATCTCGAGCTTGTTGCAGTAATTTTACCAGCGTCTCGCTGCCCACATTCATTTGATCGCTTTCGCCACCGGCAATCGCCCCTTCCACATTCACCACTGCAATTTTCGGTGCATTTACCTCTGCAAAGCGGTCATTCAGTTCAGTCATATAATCCAAAAATTCAATCTGGTTATAGCTGCCTTCGCTGTTTTTACCAAACTGTGCAATCAGTTTATCTCTGCTTTCCTGACTAGAAACTAATTGGCTAACCCATTTTTGGTTTAATGCAAATTGAGCATCATCGCCTTTAGCTTGCTTATACTTTTCAATGTAGTTCACAGCCGACAGATCCACCGCTTGCGGTTCAATATTGCGGTTTTGAGCCAGTGTTGCCACCGTTTGTTGCCAAGTGCCGTTTAACCAGCCATGGGCGTTTTGTTTCGCCTCCTCAGACATATCATCACGCATAAACGGCTCAACCGCCGATTTATAAGTACCGACACGGAAAATATGCGGTTCAGCCTCAATTTTATCGAGCAAGGTTTTGAAATAGGTGTTGGAATAATTCAAGCCTTTTAAATCTACCGCCCCGACTTTGTTGAGGTAAATTTCATCGGCAAAGGAGGCAAGATAATATTGTTTTTGCGAATATTCTTCAGCCACCGCAATCACCGGTTTGCCTGATTGCTTGAAGTTGTTGATTTCATTACCAATGAAATCCAATGAACTAAAATCGGCACTTTGTAGCTTTTGCAGATCTAACACCAAGCCGGTAATTTTCGGGTCATCTTTGGCGTGGCTAATCGCTTGTACTACATCAAAAGTCGAAATTTTAAACGGCTCGGAACTGCCTAATTCCGATTGCACCAAGCGGTAGAAATCGGCAAATTCTTCACGATTATCCGCTAAATAACCGTCTAAATTTAAACGTAACGCCCCTTGAGTGAACACCGGCTTTTGCGTACTGCTAGAAGAGCTGATAAACGCCACTACCGGCACTAACAGCAAAATAAACAGAATAAAAAAGAGGTTAATGACACACTCTCTAATACAGCGGAAGATTCGGTAAAATGCTTTTAAAATCGTTAACATCAGAAATTCCTAAAATAAAATCAGTCGGCACAGTATAAAGCAATCACCAAATGAAGAAAATATGCTATTCTTGAGTGCAAAAAATTAACAAAGGAACGCTTATGCAAATCTTGGATTTATTACACCATCGCCGTTCAAATAAAAAATTTGGCGATAAAGCCCCGAATGCAGAACAGCTTGAACAAATTCTAAAAGCAGGCCTCCGAGTGCCGGATCACGGGCGATTAAAACCTTATCGCTTTGTGGTGATTGAAAAAAGCGGTATGCCACAGTTTGGTGAATGTTTAAAAGCTGCGGTAGAAGAATTTGAGATGGGCGAGGAACCCTTAAAAAAGGCGGAAAAATTAGCTAATCAAGCTCCAATGATTATCGGCGTAGTGGCAAAATTAGACGACAGTATCGCCAAAGTACCAAGTTGGGAGCAGATGATTACCGCAGGTTGTGCCACCTACGCCATTCAGTTAGCGGCAAATGCACAGGGCTTTGATACAGTTTGGATCACCAATAAATGGATTAACGGCACAGCCCTTCGCTCTGCTTTTGGTTGCCAAGAATCGGATAAAATCATTGCTTTAATTATGCTTGGCTCACCGGCAGAGGGCGAGCAAATTGCATTAGCCCCTGAAAGTGAAAGTTTAGAGGGGTTTGTACGTTATCTTAAGTAAGCAGGTTAACAGATAAAAGTTAGTAATAAGGGCGAAAAATATTTCGCCCTTTCTTTTCTCTGTTTTTCCTTACTTCTTCCACCCTTTTAACGCATCAGCAAAAGCGTTGTTGCCAAATGTGTTGCGGTTATCACGTTGCAAGCGGTCATTTTTCTGCGGATTTTTGCGAATTTCTGCTGAATTTCGACCGCTTGTCAGCTCTTTTTTGTCGGTTGGTTTGTCGTCTAAACGCATTGTTAGGGCAATACGTTTACGAGCAGCATCCACCTCAAGCACTTTGACTTTCACCACATCACCGGCTTTCACTACCGTGTGCGGATCTTCCACGAAAGAGTTGGAGAGCATTGAAATGTGAACTAAACCATCTTGGTGTACGCCAATATCGACAAAAGCTCCAAAGTTTGCCACATTAGTGACTGTACCTTCCAAAATCATACCGGCTTTGAGGTCGGTAATTTCTTCCACGCCGTCCATAAACACGGCGGTTTTGAACTCTCCACGAGGGTCACGCCCCGGTTTTTCCAGCTCTTTGAAAATATCGTTCACTGTTGGTAAACCAAACTGCTCGTCCACAAAATCTTTGGCGTTGAGCGAGTGAATTTTAGTGCTGTTACCCATTAATTCTGCAAGTGTTGAGGTGGTTGCCTGTAAGATTTTTTCTACCACCGGATAAGCTTCCGGGTGAACACTCGAGGCATCAAGGGCATTTTTCCCGCCGATAATTCGCATAAAACCGGCACACTGTTCAAAGGCTTTCGGCCCTAAACGAGGCACTTTTTTCAGCTCTGAACGGCTGGTAAAACGTCCGTTTTCGTCACGGAATGCTACAATATTTTGTGCCAATGTTTTGGTCATTCCCGCCACCCGAGCCAGCAACGGAGCAGAGGCAGTATTCAGATCCACGCCCACCGCATTTACACAATCTTCTACTACCGCATCGAGTTTACGGGCAAGTTGGGATTGGTTTACATCGTGTTGATACTGCCCAACACCAATCGCTTTTGGTTCGATTTTCACCAACTCGGCAAGTGGATCTTGCAAACGGCGGGCAATCGAAACCGCTCCACGCAATGAAACGTCTAAATTTGGGAACTCGTTAGCGGCAAATTCCGAGGCAGAATAGACCGATGCCCCAGCCTCACTCACCACCACTGTTTGAGGTTTATTCTCTTTGATTTCTTTAATTACCGTTTTGGCAAAACGTTCGGTTTCACGAGAAGCCGTACCGTTACCAATCGCAATCAGCTCCACATTGTGCTTTTTAATTAAGCTGAAAATCGTAAGTTGTGCCTCCGCCTCTCGCCCGGTGTGAGGGTAAATTGTGGCGGTATCCAGCAATTTACCGGTGTTATCCACCACTGCCACTTTCACGCCGGTACGCAAGCCCGGGTCTAGCCCCATTGTATTTCTCGCACCGGCAGGGGCTGCCATTAATAATGCCGAGAGATTGCGGGCAAACACATCAATCGCCTCTTCTTCAGCTTTTTCACGCAGGGTTGCCATTAATTCAGTTTCTAAATGCAGAGCAGCTTTGATTTTCCACGTCCAAGCAATCACTTGATCACGCCATTTATCCGCCGGCTGATGATTGAAAATCACGCCCAAATGCTCACGAATAATCTCTTCACAATGGCTGGATTTTGGGCCTTCTTCCGCGGTCGGATCGGCATTTAATGAAAGCGATAACACTCCTTCATTTCGCCCACGGAACATCGCCAAAGCACGGTGGGAAGGCACGCTGTTAAACGGCTCGCTATGAGCAAAATAATCACGGAATTTCTCGCCCTCTTCCTCTTTGCCGTCAATCACTTTCGATTCCAACGTGGCGTAAGCGGTCAAATATTGGCGAAGTTTTGCAAGTAGTTCGACATCTTCGCTAAAACGCTCCATTAAAATATATCTTGCCCCATCTAAGGCGGCTTTAGTATCCGCAACGCCTTTTTCCGCATCAATAAAGTTTGTGGCTAAGGTTTCAGGATCTTGTTTCGGATCATTCCATAAACTGTCCGCCAATGGCTCTAACCCTGCTTCAATCGCAATTTGCCCTCTGGTACGACGTTTAGGCTTATACGGCAAATAGAGATCTTCCAGCTCGGTCTTGCTTTCACTGCTGAGGATTTTGGCTTTTAATTCATCGGTTAATTTGCCTTGTTCTTCAATCGACTTCAAAATGGTTTGGCGGCGTTCGTCCATTTCACGCAAATAAATTAAGCGGGTTTCAAAATGGCGAAGTTGGGTGTCGTCTAGCCCGCCGGTCACTTCTTTACGGTAACGGGCGATAAATGGAATGGTATTGCCCTCATCTAATAGCGTGATGGCTGCAAGAATTTGGTGTGAGCCAACGTTGAGTTCGCCGGCAATAATTTGGCTGATTTTTAGATTTAAGTCAGTCATTAGTTTTCCTTCAATAAATTTGCTCGAGGTTTATCCAATTTCTCAAGCTCGGTCAATGTTTCGGCAATTTTTTGCAGATTCGGCTCTTTTTTCGCACATAACACCATATTTTCTAAGCTATCTGCTTGGTGATAATAAGGAGCTTTGCTTTTGACAGCCTGCTCAAATTGCTGATAAGCCTGTTGAAATTGACCCTGTTTACATAAAAAAGTGCCGTAATTATTCAGCACATCAGGGCGGTTTTGACTCAATTTCAGTGCCGTTTGGTAGGCTTTTTCGGCATTTTCAGCATCACCTGTTTGTTGGTAATAATAGGCAAGCACCGAATAAGGGAGGTAATCTTTTTCATCGTGAGCCAAGGCTTTATCAATATTCTGCTTAGCTTTTGGGAAATCATTTTGCTCCAGATAAGCTAAAGCCAAATTAATACGGGCTTTTACCGCTTCCGAGCGGTTAAATTCGACTTCAGAGGAAGAAGGGGGAAGAGAAGAACAAGCCGCTAATAAAAAAATCAGAATACAAGCGGTCATTTTTGGAAAAAATTTTGCAAACATAGCGTTCTCCTACAACAAAGGGCTTAATTTTACTGTTCCATCCTCGCTAAGACTAGCGATTTTTTGCGAAGAAGAAAAATTTTTCGTGTTCATTTTTCGACGCAGATCGCAAAAATAATAATGGGGTGTTGTGTGGTATTTCACTTTGTCCCAATATACTTGACATCAAAAAAAACTTGCATAAACTAACCACTTATGATTACAAGGTCTCACAATGACAACTCCTGACAATCAGCCTGTAGCAGCATTTAACGTATTTCTGACTAAACACGCTCAAAAAGAATTCTCAGCATTACCTGTTTCACTACAAGCTGCAACAGCCGATGTAATAGCCGAGCTGAAAACCTATGGTAATCAGCTTACCGAACCTGAAGTAAAATCGCTTCAAAACGGGCTTAAAGAATTAAGAGCGAAATCAAGAGAAGGGATTTCCCGTAGTTTCTTTTTCTTTATGGCAGGAAAGCAAGCGTACATTGTGCATATCTTTCAAAAGAAGAGTCAGAAAATACCGAAACAGAACCTTGAGCTTGCTCTTGAACGTATGAAGAAATTAAAACAGGAATTAGAAAATGGCAAAAGATCTTGATTTAGAAGTCGTCCCTTTTGATGATGTCTTACGACAAGCGATGAGAAACCCTCAATTTAAACAGGAATTTGATGAACTTAGGGTGCAAAGAGAATTGGCACAGATACTCAAACAAGCTCGTTTAGAGAAGAATCTCACACAGGCACAAGTTGCCGAACTTTCGGGCATTAACGTGAAAAATATCAGCCGATTAGAGAGAGGCGTTATTTCACCTAAATACGCAACAGTAGTTCGTTATTTGAATGCATTAGGTGGCTCATTTCAATATGTTCCACATTTGGGGTAAAAGAAAAGGCAGAAACCTCTGCCTTTATACTACTCAGATTAATGGGTTTTAACCGCAATACCCTGCCCAAATTTACGTTTTTCAAGGGTACGTTTAGTGCGGTCAATCACATCGCCGGCAAGCTGTCCGCAAGCGGCATCAATATCATCACCTCGAGTTTTACGCACTGTTACTGTGAAACCATACTCCATCAAGGTTTTTTGGAAACGATCTACCCGAGAGTTGGAGCTTTTACCATAAGGAGCTTCCGGGAACGGGTTCCACGGAATCAAGTTAATTTTACACGGCGTGTTTTTCAATACTTCCGCAAGTTGGTGAGCGTGGTCGGTACTGTCATTGACGTGATCTAACATCACATATTCAATCGTGACCTTGCCGTGGTTGGCATTAGAAACTTCAAGGTATTTATTCACCGAATCCATCAACATTTTTATGTTGTATTTTTTATTAATCGGCACTAATTCATCACGCAGCTCATCGTTCGGGGCATGGAGTGAAATCGCCAACGCCACATCAATTTGCTCACGCATTTTGTCTAATGCAGGTACTACACCCGAAGTAGAAAGCGTAACACGACGTTTAGATAAGCCATAGGCGAAATCATCTAACATAATTTCCATTGCCGGAATCACGTTATTCATATTCAGCAGCGGTTCACCCATTCCCATCATTACTACATTGGTAATCGGGCGAACACCGGTTACGCCAAAATTACCGATAATTTTAGAGGCTCGCCAAACTTGGCCGATAATTTCCGCCACGCTTAAGTTGCGGTTAAAGCCTTGTTGAGCCGTTGAGCAGAAAGTACAAGCCAACGCACAGCCTACTTGTGAAGAAACACACAGGGTTGCACGGTCATCTTCAGGAATATATACCGTCTCGATTTGCTGATCGCCCACTTGCATTGCCCATTTGATTGTACCATCTGCAGAACGTTGTTCTATCGCGACTTCTGGGGCTTTAATTTCGGCAATACGTTTTAATTTTTCACGCAATACTTTATTGATATTGCTCATATTGTCGAAATTTTCTTCGCCAAAATGGTAGATCCATTTCATTAGCTGGTCGGCACGGAAAGGTTTTTCCCCCATTTCAGCAAACAGTTCCCGCATTTCTTGACGATTAAGATTTAATAAATTGATTTTTTCTTTTGGTTGTTCAGCAGACCCACAGCCTGCATTGGTAATCAGTTCTGACATAAAGTTGAAAGCCTCGTTATTACACGGATTACGGCAAAAGGTTGGAGCAAATGCCCTTATTTTGCGATTGGATTTTAAAGCGTGCAATTTTACTGGCTCTTGAGGGATTAGGCTAGTAATTTTTAATCAAAAGGGCTGAATTGCCTGAGTAAACTTATCAAGAATAACCTTATAAAAAACAAGACTATTTACATCATTCTCAATGTTCTATAGAATAGCTGTCGATAATTCTCATTCTCAATAATATTAAGGAGGCTGAAAATGAAACTATCAACAATTAAAAAAGCATTGGTATTAACCTTTGGTTTAAGTGCAGCAATGGCAATGGCAGAGCCGTTTAAAGTAGTGACCACTTTTACCGTGATTCAAGATATTGCACAAAATGTCGCCGGTGATAAAGCCACTGTGGAATCCATTACCAAACCGGGTGCTGAAATTCACGATTATCAACCAACACCAAAAGACATTGTAAAAGCTCAAAAGGCAGACTTAGTGTTATGGAACGGTATGAACCTTGAGCGTTGGTTTGAACGTTTCTTTGAAAATGTAAAAGGCAAACCGGCGGTTGTCGTCACCGAAGGCATCACCCCAATGCCGATTACCGAAGGTGAATATAAAAACCTGCCGAATCCGCACGCTTGGATGTCCACCGACAACGCATTAATTTACATTGAAAATATTCGTGCGGCTTTAGTAAAATATGACCCACAAAACGCAGACACCTATAATGCGAATGCAAAAGCCTATGCTGAAAAAGTAAAAGGCATTGCCGAGCCGTTACGCCAACGTTTAGCCTTTATTCCTGAACAGCAACGTTGGTTAGTAACCAGCGAAGGGGCATTTAGCTACTTGGCAAAAGACTACAACTTAAAAGAACTGTATTTATGGGCAATCAATGCGGAAGAGCAAGGTTCGCCAAAACAAGTGAAAAAAGTGATTGATGGAGTAAAAGCCAATAAAATCCCTGTTGTCTTTAGTGAAAGTACTGTTTCCGACAAACCGGCAAAACAAGTGGCGAAAGAAACCGGTGCATTATACGGTGGCGTAATTTATGTGGATTCTCTTTCAGAGAAAGATGGTCCGGTTCCAACCTATTTAGATTTGCTTAAAGTGACCATCGGCACTATTGTCGAAGGGTTTGAACGCAGCAAAAAATAATAAGATTTAGCAATGACAACTATTTCAGCCTCTATTTCCATCGAAAATTTATCGGTTCGTTATAATAACGGACATATCGCTTTGCAAGATGTCTCATTTCATCTGGAAAACGGCACAATTTGTGCATTAATCGGCGTGAATGGAGGGGGAAAATCCACACTGTTTAAAAGTTTAATGGGGCTGGTTAAGCCATTAACCGGCTCTGTTAAACTGAGTCAGCTCCCGATTGCTAAAGCCCTAAAACAAAATTTGGTTTCTTATGTGCCACAAAGTGAAGAAGTGGACTGGCAATTTCCGGTTTCGGTTTACGATGTGGTGATGATGGGGCGATACGGCTATATGAATTTTCTACGCCGCCCAAGCCAAACCGATAAGCTCAAAGTAGAGCAAGCAATGCAACGCCTTGATGTTTTACATCTGAAAGACAGGCAAATCGGCGAACTTTCCGGCGGGCAAAAAAAACGGGTATTTTTAGCTCGTGCCTTAGCTCAAGAAAGTAAAATCATCTTACTTGATGAGCCTTTCACCGGTGTTGATGTTAAAACCGAAAATGCGATTGTTGAGCTACTTAAACAGCTTAAAAACGAAGGGCATTTAATTTTAGTTTCAACCCACAACCTTGCCAGCGTACCGAGCTTTTGCGACCAAGTCTTGATGATCAATCGCACACTACTGGCAAAAGGTAAAACGGAAGAAACCTTTAATAATCAAAATTTAGAACGGGTGTTCGGCGGTTTATTGCATTATCAAAAGTAGTTTTAAGTCAAAAATAGGGAGGTAAATACCTCCCCATTTTTGTATCACTGACTCTTAGAATATGCAAAACTGAGGAAAAAAATGACCGCTTGCACAAGAATAATCGTCGGCCCTGTTGCAGCATCAATATGGTAGCTAAGCAATGTGCCGAATACCGATGAAAATATCGCAACGCCTAGGGCAATCAACAACATAGTATCAAACCGCTTAGTCAGCAGATAAGCGGTGATCCCCGGGGTAATCAACATTGCCACCACTAAAATCACACCTACTACTTGCATTGCACTGATAATGGTTAAAG
Organism: Mannheimia haemolytica; assembly: GCA_900638155.1. Classification (NCBI taxonomy): domain Bacteria; kingdom Pseudomonadati; phylum Pseudomonadota; class Gammaproteobacteria; order Pasteurellales; family Pasteurellaceae; genus Mannheimia; species Mannheimia haemolytica. The sequence continues at coordinate 2,085,805 of LR134495.1, forward strand.
CGAGCAAGGAAAGTAAACCATAATGCAATAATTTAACCGGTAAGCCAGCTACCTTGGCTTGATTAACATCAAAGCAATAGAGTAAGAAATCTTTGCGTTTTGCGACCATTACTGCAAATGTAAAAAGGCTGATCGCCAAAGTCTGAATCAAATCGCTTTTGGTTACACCTAACAGATTACCAAATAAAATATGGGTCAAATGCTCGCCGGTATTAAAAGCGGTAAACAGTAAGATCCCAAAGGCAAACATACCTGAAAATACAATCCCCATTACCGTGTCTTCTTTCAAGCGGCTATTTTCTTTTAAATAACCCACCGATAAGGCACAACCTAAACCTGAAAAAAACGCCCCTATTGAGAGTGGCAACCCTGCAAGTGAGGAAATCACCACACCTGGCAGTACGGCGTGCGAAATTGCATCGCCCATTAAAGACCAGCCTTTTAACACCAAATAGCAAGATAAAACCGCACTTACGCCAGCAACTAAAATTGCGGTAATCAACGCAACTTGCATAAATTCAAATTGCAAAGGCTCTAAAACCCAATTAAGCATTTTGAGCCTCCACACGGTGTAATTTCCGCTTTTGGGTAATCAAGCCATATTTAGGGGCAAAGCAGAATGCGAATAAGAAAATCAGGGTTTGTAAGCACACAATTACCGCCCCGGTTGCTCCGTCTAAAAAGTAGCTTAAATATGCCCCAATACCTGATGTCAGCGTGCCGATAAGCATTGCAATCACCACTAATGTGGGGAAGCGGTCAGTGAGCAAATAAGCAGTTGCGCCGGGCGTGACGACCATAGCAATCACTAAAATTGCCCCAACCGTTTGCAGAGCCACTACCACACAGGCACTTAATAAGGTAAAGAAAATCACTTTATAGCGTAATGGCGAAAGCCCGACTGACAATGCGTGGTGTTCGTCAAAAAAGACGAGTAGCAAATCCTTCCAAAATAGGATTAAACCCAGTAGCGAAATCGCAATAATCAGCACCACCTGCCACAAGTCATCATCAGCAATGCCTAAAATATTTCCCATTACAATCGAATTCACATCAACCGAAGTTGGATTGAGGGAAACAATAAACATACCGAGTGCAAAAAAAGTCGTGAAAATAAAACCGATAACTGCATCTTCCTTAATTTTGGTCAGGCTTTTTACCCAAAGAATCGACAATGCCGCAAAAATGCCGGAAAAAAACGCACCAACGGCATAGGGCAATTTTAGTGCATAAGCAATGGCAACACCCGGCACCACAGCGTGCGATAGGGCATCACCAATCAAAGACCAGCCTTTTAACATCAAAAAGGCGGAAAGAAAGGCACAAACCAAGCCCACGCCCATACTGACAAAAATCGCTTTTTGCATATAGTTGTAGGCAAAAGGTTCTAATAAAACATCAAGCATAAAATCCTAACAAGTTGTTGATAATAGTTCGCATATACTATCATATAAACCCCTTTTCTTGTATGGATTAAACTTAAATATCTACTTTAAATTGATAAGGATCAGGATAGCGATAACGAAAACCAAGTTCTTGGCAAATTTTATCTGCCTTTACCACTCTTACAAGCGGTTGATTTTCTTTAGAAAAATGCAAATCCGCTAGCCCAAAACGCTTCGCCATTTCACCATAATAATCTTTACGGCTTGGGTGCTGTTCGGCACATAAATGAAAAATACGTTTCCCATTCGGTTGCTCCAATAACAAAGAAATGGCTGCGATACAGTCCTCTAAATGCACTAGATTGACTGGTTGCCCTGCCCCACTCAAATTTTGCTTCCCAGCCAAATAAAAAACCGGGTGTCGCTTTTTCCCTACCAAACCGGCTAAACGCAAAATATCGCAATGAATTGGCTGATTCAGTAGCCAGTTTTCCATTTTTACCAATAGGTTAGCAGAATCAACCGTTGCATTTTCATCAAAAACACCCGATTCCATTGGCAAAACTGAAGTTGAGCTAGTGAAAATCAGATGTTTCAAGCCCTTGTCTATTGCAAGCGAAACTAATGTTTGAATACCGCAAAGGTAATTTTCAGGGCTAATTTGGCTAGGTGGTAAGGCAATCACTAACGCATCAGCGGCAAGTAATTGCTCGATCTCGCTTGTCACTGCTAACGCATTTAAATCTAAAGGATAGCATTCTATCGATAAATCTGTAATTGTTCGCTTAGTCCCTGCAACACACCAGCCCTTATTTTGTAAGGCTTCAGCTAAAGGTAGCCCGAGCCAGCCAAGCCCTAAGATGGTAAGCTTTTTCATCATTAATGTTTCTCAAGAGTAAAATTGGAATGAGGGGAAATTTAGATATAAAAAAAGCACCTCTTGGTGCTATCTACTTTTAATTTTAGATTGGAGCGGGAAACGAGGCTCGAACTCGCGACCCCGACCTTGGCAAGGTCGTGCTCTACCAACTGAGCTATTCCCGCATATTTGGTATATTATCGAAATGGTGCCCGAGGCCAGACTTGAACTGGCACGCCCCGAAAGGCGAGGGATTTTAAATCCCTTGCGTCTACCGATTCCGCCACTCGGGCTTCGATAACTATCATATTGTTAAAATTTAATTCTTCTAAATGGTGCCCGAGGCCAGACTTGAACTGGCACGCCCCGAAAGGCGAGGGATTTTAAATCCCTTGCGTCTACCGATTCCGCCACTCGGGCAGCACGATATAGAAAAATTGGAGCGGGAAACGAGGCTCGAACTCGCGACCCCGACCTTGGCAAGGTCGTGCTCTACCAACTGAGCTATTCCCGCATATTTTAAATTGTTGATTTTCTAAATGGTGCCCGAGGCCAGACTTGAACTGGCACGCCCCGAAAGGCGAGGGATTTTAAATCCCTTGCGTCTACCGATTCCGCCACTCGGGCAGCACGATATAGAAAATTGGAGCGGGAAACGAGGCTCGAACTCGCGACCCCGACCTTGGCAAGGTCGTGCTCTACCAACTGAGCTATTCCCGCATTTAAAAACGCTACGAACCTCGTAGCGTCTCAACAGGTGCATATTCTATGGATTTCAGATTTAATGTCAAATAAATTTGTAGGAAATCTGTAAAAAATCGTTTAATTGGTGAAAAATAACGCTTTTTGCAAATTTTTCATCAAATTTGACCGCTTGCAGCCGCCTTATTTGTTGAAATCATAATCAGCAAATTTCCGACAAATATCAATTACAACCTTTGTGGCTTTTTCCATCGTATCAACCGAAATAAACTCAAATCGTCCGTGGAAATTTTCGCCGCCGGTAAATAAATTCGGGCAAGGCAAGCCCATAAATGAAAGGCGTGAGCCGTCAGTGCCGCCACGGATCGGTTCTAAATTCGGCTCAATGCCTTGTTCACGCATTGCGTTTTCGGCAATTTCAACCAAGTAGCCGTAATCGTCCAGCACTTCACGCATATTGCGATACTGCTCGACAATCTCGACTTTTCCGCAGTGTTCGCCGTAAAGCTGTTGCATTTCTGCCAAGGTGTCGTTCAGCATTTTGCCGAATGAGGCTAATTCATCACGTTCAAAACTACGCAAAATATAGTGAATTTCTGCTTTATCAATGCCGCCCTCGATGCCGTGCAACATAATAAAGCCTTCACGCCCTTCGCTGGTTGCAGGGGTTAAATGGGGCGGCAGACGGTGTTGGAACTCGCAAGCTCGCTCTAAGGCGTTGATCATCTTACCCTTTGCCGTGCCGGGGTGAACGCTTCGCCCGAAGAACGTAACGGTCGCTGCATCGGCATTGAAATTTTCATACTGCAATTCGCCCAGTGACCCGCCATCTAGCGTAAAAGCAACATCGGCACCGAATGCCTTTACATCAAAATGATCTGCGCCTCGACCGATCTCTTCATCGGTGGTGAAGCCGATGCGGATCTTGCCGTGCGGAATGTGCGGATTGGCTTGTAAATACTCGATAGCCGAGAGAATAATCGCAATGCCGGATTTGTCGTCTGCGCCAAGCAAAGAGGTGCCGTCAGTGGTGACTAAGGTGTCGCCAATCAGCTTGTTTAAATTCGGGAAATCCGCTGGCGAAAGGTAATCACCACTGCCGTTTAGCAAAATATTGCCGCCTTCATACCGCTTGATCACCTGTGGTTTGACGTTTTCACCATTAAAATCGGGCGAAGTATCAACGTGAGCAATTAGCCCAAGCACCGGCAGGGTTTTATCAATATTGGCAGGCAAGCTGGCGAACAGATAGCCGTTGGGGTCAAGATAAATCTCGCTTAGCCCCATCGCCTCTACTTCCGTTTTCAGCAGATGAAGCAAATCCCACTGCTGTTGCGAGCTTGGCACAGTTTGGCTTTTCGGATCTGAGGTTGTGTGAATTTGGGTGTAACGTAGTAAACGGTTAAGAAGGGATTGTTTCATTATCTTTCCTTACTATTAATTAGTTTAGAGTTTAGTGCAACCAATTTTCTAATTTTAAATCAGGTACCATTTTAAATGCCTGATCGCTAGAAACTAAAATACACTCTTCAGCAAGAGCGTGGCTAGCAATCATTTGATCCTGCACTCCCATTACTTTGCCATTTTTCTCCATCTCTGCCCGTAACTTGCCATAAAGTTCAGCACAACGATAATTCCAATCTAAAACCTTTACACTCGATAAAAAATAATCTAAAAATTGAGAAAGCTGCCCATTATTTCTTTTCGCCACACCATAAACCAATTCAGCAGCAGTTACAGATGAAATACAAAGCTTCTCAGGATTAATGGATTTTAATTTTGCCACTACATTTGTATTTCCACGAAAAAAATAGCTTACAGTATTCGTATCTAACATATACATTTAAGCCACCTCAAAAGGATCCCTTTGCTCAAAGGATTGGTTTCTCTCTTTTGTGTCTAAAAATGTTTCATCACATACAACAGCAGGCAATAGCTCAAACAATTTTTGCCAATGCTCGGCATTTCTCGATCTCAATGATAATAAAATATCGCCATTTTCTTGTTTAGAAACATAGACTTGCTCGGCATCGAACTCAAATTCAACCGGTAAACGTACCGCTTGGTTTCTCCCATTACGGAATAATCTCGCAATTTTTTCCATCTGTTCCTCCAATAGGTAGTGTATATGCCAAAGTATATGCCTATTTTATATAACTGGCAAGATAACCCGTTCTCAAATACTCAATAACATACTGATTTCAAATCACAATATTACCAACTAATAGTCGGTTTACGTTTCTGCTCAACGCAATCTTTCAAATAAAGATTGATCAATGTTTGGTAAGGCAAATTCACCTCTTCGGCAAGTTGTTTAAAATAGCTGATAACATCGTCTTCAATCCGAATAGTGACCACACTTTTGCTTTTTAGCCCTTTTGCATAAGGGTTTTTCACTGCATTAGAAAAATCGTATTCTTCTCTCATTTAGTTTACTCCTCTTGATATACACATTCAGCTAGAAGAAGTTTACGCTCTTTTATATGTAAATAAAATATATTTACACCTTATAAACAAAAACGATTTTTACGATACAGATCGCAAAAATCGTTTACATTTAAAATAGCTATTTATTAATCACGTTTCATTGAAACGACAAGTGCATTCAATGTTTCAATTTGTGCCTTTTGCATCTCAATAATTTCGGCTTGATGTGAAATTGTTTGTTTCAGCAGAGCAATTTCAGAGGCTAAATTTTCATCAGTAGGGTTAACAATATTGATGCAATGATTATTTCCACTCTCTTGGAAATAAACAATATTTTTCTCCCCCAATGCCATCAATTCTAATAAATCATAATTCAGCACTTCACAAATTTGACGGAGACGGGAAATGCTAAGTTGCGTTTCGCCACGTTCGATTTTGGCATAGCCCTGTACAGAAAGCCCGACTCTCTCAGCCATCTCTTCCTGCGACCAACCTCTTGCTTCACGCAAAAAACGGACTTTTTCATTTACATTCATTGTTATCTCCATAAATTCGGTAGAAATCTTCACTTTGAGTTGATTGTAGAGTATTAAACGATAATGACATAATAAATTTAACATCATCTTTTGAGGAAAATTATGTCTCGTCGTTACTTGTTCTATTTTAGCCTATTAATATCTCCGTTTACATACTCTAACGAAGAAATTAATGAGGCACTCAAACTAGATCCTCGTGTACAGCAATTTGCCGAAGATTTGATGCAAAAAGAGTATTCCTATGAAGATGCGTTTGAAGTTGCGGTGGTACAAGCCAAACAGTGTCTTTATGGAAAATCACACCCAAACAGTAGGATCTGCCAATCCTACGGATTGTGGAAAATTTACCTAACCAAATAACAGGAGAAATACTTTGAAAAAGACAATTTTAGCTTTATCAGTCTTATTGATTTCTTACTCTGCACACGCAGTAAGATGTTCTGATTTTGCTACGCAAGCCCAAGCTCAAGCTTATATGCATCAAAATGGTGCTTATAAGTTAGATAGAGATCGTGACGGTATAGCTTGTGAACATTTACGCCGTTAATCATTGATTTATACCATAGAGGGCAGATTTGATTGTGATCTGCCCTTTTCCTTTTTATCCGCCCACAATCTCTCTTAGCAAATTTTCCACAAATTCTAACCGCTTGCGGTTGTCTTCGAGTGCTAAGCGGAATTTGAACTTCACCGCCCCTTCAAAACTGTACACCGCCGGTTGTTTTTGGATTAAGGCGATAAACTTCATCGGGTCGGGTTGGGCGGTCGGTTTAAATTCAAGATAACCGCCGTGAATGCCGGCATCAATTTTCTTAATCCCAAGCGTTTGTGCCACCAAGCGAAGTTGGGTAATCGCAAACAGATTTTTGGTTGCCTCTGGGAGCAAACCGAAGCGGTCGATCAGCTCCACTTTCAAGTTGTTCAGGCTTTGCAGATTTTCGCTGCTTGCGATCCGCTTGTAGAACGACAGACGCATATTCACGTCCGGCAGATAATCGTCCGGCAACAAGGCTGGCACACGCAATTCAATCTCCGCTTGGTGTTGGGTGATTTCATCGAGGCTCGGCTCTCGCCCTTCTTGCAAGGCTTTGACCGCATTTTCGAGCAAGTCCATATAGAGCGAAAAACCGATGCTTTCAATCTGTCCGCTCTGCTCCGAACCGAGTAATTCGCCTGCACCACGGATTTCTAAATCGTGGGTCGCCAACGCAAACCCTGCCCCGAGATTATCAATGGTACTCATCGCCTCCAAACGTTGTTCGGCATCTTTGGTGAGTGTTTTCGGGTGTGGCGTGAGCATATAGGCATAGGCTTGGTGATGGGAACGCCCGACCCGTCCACGCAGTTGGTGCAGTTGTGCTAGCCCGAATTTGTCCGCCCGTTCGATAATAATGGTATTAGCGGTTGGCACGTCAATCCCCGTTTCAATAATGGTGGAGCAAACCAACAGGTTAAAGCGTTGATGATAGAAATCGCTCATCACCCGCTCCAATTCACGCTCACGCATCTGCCCGTGTCCGATCACAATTCTTGCCTCTGGCACAAGTTCCGCCAATTTCTCGGCACAGTTTTCAATGGTTGCCACATCATTGTGCAGGTAATAAACCTGCCCGCCACGCAGAATTTCACGCAAAATTGCCTCACGGATCACCACATCATCACTTTGTCGCACAAAGGTTTTGATTGAAAGTCGGCGAGCCGGCGGGCTGACGATAACCGAGAGATCACGCATTCCGTTGAGTGCCATATTCAGCGTTCTTGGAATTGGCGTGGCAGTGAGGGTCAGAATATCCACATTGGCACGCAGTTGTTTGATCTTCTCTTTTTGGCGTACGCCGAAACGGTGTTCTTCATCAATCACCAGCAAGCCGAGATCACGGAACGCTACATCGTCTTGCAACAGTTTGTGCGTGCCGACCAAAATATCCACTTTGCCCTCCGCCACATTTTGCAAAATCGTTTTCTGCTCTTTGGCGGTTTTAAAGCGAGAGAGTACTTCCACATTCACAGGGTAGTTGGCAAAACGGTCTTTAAAATTCTCATAATGCTGTTGGGCAAGCAAGGTGGTTGGGGCAAGAATGGCAACCTGTTTATGGTTCATCACCGCCAAGAAAGTCGCTCGAATTGCCACTTCGGTTTTGCCGAAGCCGACATCGCCACACACCAATCTATCCATCGCTTTGGCTTGGCACATATCGCTAATTACGGCATTGATGGCGATTTTCTGATCGTCCGTTTCCTCAAAAGGAAAGGTAGCACTAAACTGATCAAATTCCGCTTTGTCGTAGGCAAACGCAAAACCGGTTTGGCTTTCTCGTTTGGCGTAAACATCGAGCAATTCTGCCGCCACATCACGGATTTTTTCCGCAGCACGTTGGCGGGTTTTCGCCCACGCCTCACTGCCTAATTTGTGCAGCGGTGCAGTTTCGTCCGCCCCACCGATATAACGGCTGATTAAATGGAGCGAGGCAACCGGCACATAGAGCTTGGCATCGTTAGCATAATGTAGCACGAGATATTCGGCTTTGATTCCACCAGCGTCCAGCACGTTTAAACCGCCGTAACGCCCCACGCCGTTTTCCAAATGCACCACCGCCTGCCCGATTTTCAGCTCAGCAAGGTTGCGGATTAGGGTATCTGGATTGACGGTTTTGCGGTTTTTCTCACGCCGTGTTTGCACCTTTTCGCCTAAGAGATCGGTTTCGCAAATTATTGCTAAATTTTGACCGCTTGTATTTATTGATGGCGCAAGCGTCTCGCTTGTGCCATTTGCATTTTCAATAACAAAACCTTGATCAAGCGGTGAAATAATTAGAAAAGTTTGCAAATTGTCGTTTGGTACAAGCGTGGACGCTTGCACCATCATTTCATCAATAGAGCCTACCTGCTTCGGTTTCACCCCAAGCGGAGCAAGCAGATCCAGCAAGGTTTCTCTTCGCCCTTCGCTCTCCACCGAAAACAGAATGTTGCCGTCAAATTTTTGGCGGAATTGCTGGAAGGCAGAAAACGGTTCTTTCGCGGAAGATTGAATGGCAATATCCGGCAAGTTCGCCACATTTGCATTCATTTTCGCTGCTGATTTACGGATTTTCTCCGAGGTTATCGTTAAACGAGGATAGCCTTTCAGCCAGCGATTCACCTCATCAATCGCAAACCAGAGATCGCTCGGTGGCAGTAGCGGTCGCATCGGATCCACTCGGCGGCTTTCATAGCGGTTTTGGGTATCTTGTTGAAATTGTTCGGCTTTTTGCTGAATATCAGCGAAAGTGATAAACAGCGTTTGGGCTGGGAAATAGTCAAACAGGCTTGCCATTTCCTCAAAAAACAACGGCTGCCAATACTCAATCCCTGCATTCAAAATGCCTTTGCTGACTTGCTGATAAATATGCTCCGGTTCACGACGGATTTCACCGAATTTTTCACGGAATTTGGCTCTAAAATGCTCGATCCCGTTGCTATCGGTCGGGAACTCGTGTGCCGGCAGTAAATTGATTTCGGCAATTTCCGTTTTGGTGCGTTGGTTATCCACATCAAAGGTGCGGATACTGTCGATCTCATCATCGAAAAAATCGAGGCGAAACGGCTCTTCTGCTCCCATCGGGAATAAGTCTAAAATCGAGCCACGCACGGCATATTCACCATATTCCAACACCTGTTCCACCGCCCGATAGCCGGCATTTTCCAGTTGTAACCGCAGTTTTTGAATCGAAAAACGGTCGCCTTTTTTAATCAACAGCACATTGTTAGCGAGATAATTCGGCGGGCAGACCTTCTGCATTAAGGTGTTAATCGGTAACAGCAAAATCTGCTGCCGCCCTTGTTGCAGTTCAAACAGGGCGGAAAGTCGGGCGGAGATAATGTCTTGGTGCGGCGAAAAATTGTCGTAAGGCAAGGTTTCCCAATCGGGGAACAGTTGCACCGGCAGCCCTGCAAACTGTGGCAAGGCTTTTTCCAAGCGTAACGCGGTGCGGGTATCGGGCGTGACTACCACCGTCAAGCCGTGAAAGGCTCGGGCAGCTTGGCTGATAACAAGGGTATCGGAATGCCCGACAAGGTTGCCGAGAGTTTGATGATCTTGAAAATTGCCGTCAGATTTCGGCAGATTAAGTGAAATTAGAGACATACAAGCGGTCTGTTTTTGATAAAAAATTGCAAATTGTTGCTTAGTTTACTAAAGCACGGCTGATTGTGCAAAATAAGCGGAGAAATTATGTTATCTAGATCGCATTGCGAAAAAATTCTGATAAAATGTTCCTCTTTTTTAACTCTTACTCACACATATTATGAAAAATAAAATTTTAGGAAGTGCATTAATGATTGCAGGCACTACCATTGGTGCAGGAATGCTGGCAATGCCGCTTACCTCTGCCGGAATGGGCTTTGGGGCAACTGCATTATTATTAGTCGGATTATGGGCTTTGTTGGCTTATACCGGTTTATTATTTATGGAAGTGTATCAAACCGCATCACAAAAAGATGTCGGTGTGGCAAGCCTTGCCGAGCAATACTTTGGCTTAATCGGGCGTGTGTTAGCAACTTTCAGCTTGCTCGTACTACTTTATGCCCTACTTGCTGCTTATATTACCGGCGGTGGTTCATTGTTAGCCGGTGTAATGCCTGAAATGGCAGATGCTGATATGAAACTAAAAATTAGCATTTTAATTTTCACGGCGGTATTAGGTGCATTTGTAGTCGTTGGTGTGAAATCGGTTGATGGTTTAACCCGAGTACTGTTTTTGGGAAAAATTGTTGCTTTTATTGCCGTGTTGCTGATGATGCTGCCTAAAGCGAAGCTGGAAAACTTGACGGCAATTCCATTAGATAACTTACTCATTATTTCTGCTATACCCATTTTCTTCACTGCGTTCGGTTTCCACGTTATTATGGGAACAATTAATAGCTATTTAGACGCAGATATCGGCAAGGTTCGTAAATCTATTTATATCGGGACGGCAATTCCGCTAGTGGCTTATTTATTGTGGCAGCTCGCTACACACGGGGTATTAAGCCAAAATGAATTCACCACAATTTTGACACAAGATCCGACCTTAAACGGCTTGGTGAAAGCCACTAGCCAGATTACCGGTAGTACGATTTTAGGCGAAATGGTTCGCTTATTCTCAGTGCTTGCATTGATTACCTCATTTTTAGGGGTTTCGATGGGAATTTTTGAAGGCGTGGGCGATTTGTTAAAACGCTTAAATCTACCGACTAACCGTTTATGGCTGACCATCGCCACCTTTACACCGCCAATTCTGTTCGCTTTATTCTATCCGAACGGCTTTATTAAGGCATTAGGTTACGCCGGTTTACTCTTTGCGTTCTATGGTATGATTTTACCAATCGGCTTAGCGTGGAAAGCACGTCGCCAATATCCGAATTTACCTTACCGTGTGATTGGTGGTAATTTGGCATTAGTGGTTGCGTTAATTGCCGGTATTATCATTATGGTAATTCCGTTTTTAATTCAGGCTGGCTATTTACCGCAAGCGGTAGGCTAATATTGAAAAGGGCTACGATTCAATATCGTAGCCCTTTCTATAAGTTACAAGCGGTCATTTTTCGATGACTTTTTACAGATTAGCCAATCAACTGATACAAAGCCTTAATTTGATGCTCTTTCAATGCCCCACCAATTTTCTCTCTGCCGACAAAAATCTTAAACATCGCGTTGCCTTTTTTATTAATGAAAATCAGGGAAACCGTGCGTTTTCCCATAAAAGGGCGATCTAATAAATAAATTTTGGCACAATTTTCGTGGCGTAGATGCCCTTGTAAGCCACCGCCCTCTTTATGTTCGAAATTGTAAAATCCACGAGAAATTGAACCGCTTGGGAGCTTGCCTACAAACTCAATAATGGTATCTTCCGTATGGGAAATCAGCGTAATTGCATCGTCCCATTCGTGGATTTCCTGTAACACTTCGGCAAAACGCTCTCCTTCGGTTACTTTTAGCATTTCAGCCGGTAAATTCAGCATTACCTCTTCCAGCGTGCATTGATATTTTGCCGCTAACATTTCTAAAATTTGCCCCGGATTTTCGGCTAATTCATTGCGTAGGGCGGTTTGTTGTTCGATTGATATCATTAAATGTTCCTTTAAGTAAAGAGAGTTTCTTAGCTCTCTAAGTAAATTTGTAAATTAGAAACGGTATTCAAAATTAGCCGAGAAGTTACGTCCAGGTTCATAATAGCGTTGTAATCCAGGATAGCCACCGTAAGTTGCATTTTCACGTACTCCAACAGAATTAACGATTCCACCTGTTGTATTTAAACCACGTAAAGTATCCCAAGTATGATATTTACGGTTAAACAAATTATAAATACCGGCACGTAATGTAATATTCTCTGTTGGTTTATAGAAACCGTATAAATCCACAACAAAGGCTTTAGCATTTAAGTGCTTCCAGGTATCTAAACCTGTCTCGTGAGAATATTCAGTACAACGAATGTCATATTCATCCCCCCAATAAGGGTAATACGGATTTGGCGTTCTATCCTCTTTAAGGCATTTTTCCGGTAATGTTTTTAAATATTTTGCATCTTTCGCCTTTTTAGCCCCCAAGAATGTGAAGCGAGAAAATACTCCCCATTTACCTTCAGGTTGTTCATAATCTAAGCCAACTACGGCTTTAATCGGCTGAATAGAAAGTAAATCTGCCCCGTTAGACATACTACCTTTGCTGTAACCGAAGGCTCCAAATAGCTTCCAGCCTTCAGGTATTGGCATAGCTGAATTTAAATTCCATTTACCACTCACTTCTAGCCCATAGATTTTCGCAGAATCAATATTTTGCATTTGCTGTACCGGGCGCCAAAACTCTCTACCATATGCTTGGTAAACATCCCAGGTTTCTTGCTCCCATAAAAAATCTTTATATTTAGTATGGTGGAAATTAACTGAGAGCAGCCCAACATTGCCACTACCTTGCAAACTTAAATTTTGGCTTAAACTACGTTCCGCTTTTAGGTTTGGATTGGACATCCAAGCTCCTGCAGCATTATCACGGTAATCAAAATACATTTCTGATGCATTTGGAATACGGAAGCCTGTCCCAATGTTATATCCTACTTTCCATGCCTCAGTCAGATGTTTTTCTAAACCGGTAACCCAAGTTAGTTGATTAAATTTCGCATTGTCAGTTTTTACGCAGTTACGACAAACAAGACCATTGAGTTCTTGCTGTTCATACTTCGCCCAATCATAACGAATGCCTAGAGTTGCAATCCAATCATGCGTTAAATCAATCTTATCGTGCAATGAAAAAGTGTGCTGTTTCGTTTTAATTGGGTACATCATCGTAGAATCGGGAGAATTTACCCAAACACCGGATAAATAAACCGAGTCCTTATGTAATACATCGAAATCTCTCTCTGCAGTAGAGGCTTTGAAAGATAGCTGATGAGTCCATTTACCAAATTCTAATGCTTGGCTGTCTAAACGGAAATTTAAGCGTTTCAATTCAGTATTAAAAATACGAATATTATTGTCACTTGGTTTTCTTTGTTTAGCAGGGCTCCAGTCTGTTGCCTCTTCAGCGCGTGTACCTTCATAGTTATAAGCAGATGTTTCAGTATCTTGATAATCTGCATCTATCTTCGCTAGAGATATCCATTTTGACTCTGGGAAATACTCATAAAAAACATTTACTGTATCACGTTTACTACGGTCTTCCGCTTCACGCCAAAAAGAAGTAATAGTAACGGCTGAATCTTCGATAATATAATTTTTATTATTTTGCCCACTGTAAGAAACACCAACGCGGTGATTATCATTAAATCGATAAGCAAATTTGGCTAAATAATTATGATGATTATGAGTAGAATCATCAGGAGTTTGTTTACTACTGCGTAAAGAGCGAGTTTGTAGAGAATCTTCAGGAAGAGTATAACCTCCTGCACTTTTCATTTCATGCCCATGGCGATTTGAATAAACCAATATCGCCTCAGCTTTCTCACCTAAATATCCAACACCGAATGTATTCAACCATTCATTATTACGAGTACCATATCCTGTGCGATAAAAAGCACCAAATTTATTACCGTTACGAACAATATCATAAGGCTCAAGCGTCCGATAATTAACTCCGCCGCCTAAATTACCACTACCTTGATTGAAAGAATCTGCACCTTTAGATACTTCAATAGTACGAGCTAATTCCGGATCTATAGATTGGCGAGATGTATTTAAATTACCATAGCGTTTATAAAGGGAATTTTCTTCTGAATCAGGAAGCGAGACACCATCAATACTTATTCCGACACGGTTGTCTTCCACTCCACGAATA